>NZ_CANPVO010000014.1 GCF_947581785.1 Candidatus Palauibacter polyketidifaciens
GGTCGCCGAGGCGGCCGACCGGCTGTCCACCGTGTTCGCGCATCTCGGCGCGGCGGGCTTCGCGGACTTCGTCAGCTTCGACGCGGGCCTCGTCCGCGGACTTGCCTACTACACGGGGACGGTGTTCGAGATCTGGGATCGCCGGGGCGAACTGCGCGCGATCTGCGGGGGCGGCCGCTACGATGACCTTCTGAAGGCGCTGGGAGGCGTGGATCTCCCGGCTCTCGGCTTCGGCATGGGGGACGTGGTCCTCACGGAACTGCTCCGGGACCGGGGACTCGTGCCCGAGGCGGCCCGCCGCGTGGACGACTACATCGTATGCGTGTCCGATGCAGAGCGCCCGCTCGCGCTCGGTCTGGCCCGCGCCCTGCGCGACCGGGGACGGCGCGTGCTCTACGACCTTCGGTCGCGCGGGGTCGGACGCCAGTTCAAGGCCGCCAACCAGGCGGGCGCCGGGCGCACCATCGTACTCGGGCCGCAGGAAGCGGAGCGGGGCGTCGCGGTGCTCCGGGACATGGCCTCCGGCGAGGAACGGGAAGTCGCGATCGAGACCCTGGCCGGGCCGCGCTCCGGCGAAACGGGAGGGGAGGAAGTGCGGTGAGTCGCGTTCTCATCCTCGATTTCGGATCCCAGTTCACCCAGCTCATCGCGCGGCGCATTCGGGAGGAGGGGGTGTACTGCGAGGTACACCCGCCGACGCGGAGCCCGGCGTGGGTCCGCCGCTACGATCCGGCGGCCATCGTCCTCTCCGGGGGGCCGGCGAGCGTCTACGACGAAGACGTTCCCACGGCCCAGCCCGAGACCCTCGCCATGGGCGTCCCGATTCTCGGGATCTGCTACGGAATGCAACTCGTCGCGGATCTCGTCGGGGGCGAGGTGCAACAGGCCGAGCGCCGGGAGTATGGGCGGGCCGAACTCAAGGTCCGGTCGACGGACCCCCTCTTTCACGGGTTCGACGACGACGAGCCCACTCAGGTCTGGATGAGTCACGGCGACTCCCTCCACGCGCTGCCCCCGGGCTTCGAGGTCTCCGCGACGACCGAGAACTCCATCGCCGCGATCCAGTCCGAGGAGCGACGGATCTGGGGCGTGCAGTTCCACCCGGAAGTCGCCCACACGACGCGCGGCGGCGAGATGCTGCGGAACTTCCTGTTCGAGATCGCCGGCTGCGAGATGAGCTGGAACGCCGCGAACATCATCGACCACCAGCTCACCGCGGTCCGTGAGACCGTGGGTGATGGACAGGTGATCTGCGGCCTCTCCGGCGGGGTGGACAGCTCCGTGGCCGCGGCGCTCGTGCAGCGCGCCGTGGGAGACCGGCTTACCTGCATCTTCGTCGACACGGGCATGCTGCGGAAGGGTGAACGCGATGCCGTGGAGGCGGTGTTCGGCGAGCACATGGGGATGCGGCTCGAAGTCGTCGACGCGGCCGACCTCTTCGTCGACCGGCTCGCCGGCGTCGAGGAACCCGAGGAGAAGCGGGTCATCATCGGCCACACCTTCATCGACGTGTTCGAGGAGGCGGCCGGCCGATACGGTGACGCGCGGTTCCTCGTGCAGGGAACGCTTTACCCCGACGTCATCGAGTCCGTCTCCGTGTGGGGGCCATCGGTGAAGATCAAGTCCCACCACAACGTGGGCGGCCTCCGTCCGGATCACCCGTTCGAACTCATCGAGCCGCTTCGCGAGCTCTTCAAGGACGAGGTGCGCGCCGTGGGCCGCGAACTGGGCCTTGCAGAGGAGATCGTGGGGCGCCACCCCTTCCCCGGTCCCGGCCTCGCCATCCGGATTCTCGGCGACGTGACGCGGGAAAAGCTGGATGCGCTGCGGGAGGTGGACGCGATCTATCTCGACGAGATTCGCGCGGCGGGCCTCTATGATGAGATCTGGCAGGCGTTCGCCGTTCTGCTGCCCGTGCAGTCCGTCGGCGTCATGGGGGATGCGCGCACGTACGAGAACGTCGTCGCGCTGCGCGCCGTGACCTCCCTGGACGGAATGACGGCCGACTGGTTCCAGTTTCCCCACGAGGTGCTCGGCCGGATCTCCAACCGCATCATCAACGAAGTGAAGGGGGTGAACCGGGTGACCTACGACGTGTCCTCGAAGCCCCCCGCCACGATCGAGTGGGAGTAGCCTCGGTGGCGGAATCCGGTGCCGGCAGCGGCCCGAACTGCCGGGAAGTCGCCGCCTGGCTCGACGATTTCCTGGACGTGGCCCGGATAGAGGATTATCCGTTCGCCCTCAACGGGTTGCAGGTCGACGGGCGGGGCGCCGTCGGCCGCATCGGGGCGGCGACGGACGCCTGTCAGGCCACGATCGACCTCGCGGCCGATGCCGGGTGCGGGATCCTCCTCGTGCACCACGGACTGTTCTGGGGCGGTCTGCGTCCCTTCGTCGGCCCCGCGTACGAGCGCTGCCGCCGGCTCATGGAGAGCGGGATGGGGTTGTACTCGGCGCACCTCCCGCTCGATGCCCATCCCGGGATAGGAAACAACGTCCTCCTCGCCGCGGAACTCGGTGTCGAGGATGTCGAACCGTTCGGGTCCTTCAAGGGGAATGACGGGATCGGCGTCATCGGCGCGGTCGACACCTCGCGTGGCGATCTCGCGGCTCGGGCGGAAGCTGTATGCGGACAAGCCCCGATCGTGATCGCCGGAGGTCCGGAACGCGTGTCGCGGCTCGCGATCGTCACGGGCGGTGCGGGTTCGATGATCGAGGCGGCCGCCACGGCGGGAGCCGACACCTTCCTCACCGGCGAGGGGAACCACCACACCTACCACGAGGCGATGGAACTCGGGATCAACGTGATCTACGCTGGCCACTACGGCACGGAGACGCTCGGTATCCGGGCTCTGGCGAAGCGCGCGGCGAAGCATTTCGGGGCGGAGCACGCCTTCTTCGACGTCCCCACGGGTCTCTAGTCGGGGCCTGCCGGCGCGAGACCCCGCACCGGGCGGCTAGAAGACCGAGACCTTGAGGTCCGTCAGGTAACGGTCCGGCCGTTCACGGACATCCCGCAGGAGGAGGGCGAGTTCCTCCCCCGCGGCGCGCAGCAACCGCAGCGTCTCCAGCACTTCATCGTGGACCGCGTCTTCGCGCAGGAACTTGCCGAGCGTGCCCTCCCCGCTCTCCAACCCCCGCGTGATCTCGGCAAGCGATCGGCCGGCGGCCGAGAAATCGGCGCTGGCGCCGGCGAGCCGCGACGAGAGTGTGTCGAGGTTGGCCAGCGTGCGATCGACTTCCTCGGACCCGGTCATTCCCGCGAGCCGGTTCGACAGGGTGTCCATGTTGGCGAGCAGGCTGCCGATCGACGTGCGCTCCGTCTCGAGGATTCCGGCGAGTTCCCGCATCGCGAGCGTGAAGGCCTCCGATCCGGAGGCGACGTTCTCGGCCAGACCGCCGCCGAGCAGCGATTCCATCTCTCCGATCAGCGAGCCCACGTCGTCCCCGAGCGTCGAGGCCAGCGACGTGAGGTCGGATCGGCGGTCGAGCGAGAGCGTGTCGCCTTCCGCCAGCGTCCGGGCACTGGTCCCCGGCACAAGCTCGACGAGCTGCTGGCCCAGGAAGCCATCCGGCTGGATGGTGCCCCGGGTGTCCGCCGGCAACCGGACCCGAGAAGAGAGTGTCATCGTGAGGACGACGCGCTCCGCCTCGAGCGCGACTTCGTCCACGGTGCCGACCTCCACCCCGCGCAGCAGGACGGGCGACGCGGTCGCGATCCGATTCGCGTTCTCCGCGATCCCCCAGACGCGGATGGTGGGGCCGCGAAACGGCGAGCCCGATATCCAGAACAGGCCCGCCACGATGACGGCCGCGGTCAGGATGACGAATGCGCCGACCCGGACTTCGACGCCGCGGTCGCGCAGCCCCGGATCCCTCATTCGAGACCCCGCGTGGGCGCCGCGTCGAGAAATTCGCGCACCGCCCGGTTGTCCGTCTCGCGCAATTGCTGCGGCGTACCCTCCGCCGCGACGACGCCGTCCGAAAGAAGGGCGATCCGGTCCGCCAGGAAGAAGGCCGACTCCACATCGTGCGTCACGACGATACTCGTCGCGTCGACTTCCTCGCTCACGCGCGCGATCAGGCGGTTGATCCGGGTCGCGTTGACGGGATCCAGCCCCGTCGTGGGCTCGTCGTACAGGACGTAACGGCGCTTGCCGATGATCGCGCGGGCGATGGCGACCCGCCGCTGCATGCCTCCGGAGAGTTCAGCCGGCAGGAGCGTCAGCACCTCCGGCTCGAGGTTCACGTGATCGAGCGCGGTCCGCACGAGTTCTTCGCATTTCGCGGGGCGGCCGCGGCAGAAACCCGGTGGGAGACCCATCAGCAGGTTCCCGCGCACCGTCATGGAATCGAAGAGGGCGGAGTTCTGGAACACGTAGGCGGTCTTTGTGCGAACGGCGGCCATCTCGGCCCGGTCGGCCGATGGTACCGAGATCCCATCGACAAGAATATCTCCGGAGTCGGGATCGAAGAGGCCGACGATGTGTTTGAGGAGGACGCTTTTACCCGTCCCTGACGGCCCCATGATGGCGAGGGTTTCGCCTTCCCGCACGTCGAGGTCGACGCCGCTCAGGACCGGACGTCCGCCCAGCCACTTGTGCACGCCGATGATCCTGATCACGTGAGCGTCTTGTACACGGGTCCCAGCACGGTGTCCAGGACCATGATGGAGACGATGATCGCGACCACGGCTCTCGTCGCCGTGCGGCCGACGCCCGCCGCGCCGCCGCTCGCGCGAAGCCCCACGTGGCTGGAGATGAACGTGATCGCGAATCCGTACGCGACGGCCTTCACGAGCGAGAAGATCAGCGCGCCGTGGTGATAGTACCCCTTGGCCCCATCCACGTACTCGGCCGTGCTCAGTCCGAGGATGCCGACCGATGTCACGTAGCCGCTGAAGATCCCCATCGCGTTGGCGAGCATGACGAGCGGAATCAGGATCAGGGTTCCCGCCACGACCCGCGGAACCACGAGTTCCACGACGGGATCCCGCCCCATCGTCAGAAGCGCGTCGATCTGGTTCGTCACCTTCATCGTGCCGAGTTCGGCCCCGATGGCCGCCCCGACGCGTCCCGCGAGGACCACCGCCGTCAGCACGGGCCCCAGTTCCGTGAGCATGCCGCCCACGACGCCCCCCGCGACGATCTCCCTCGGCAGTCCCGGGGAGAGCTGGTACATCGTCTGCTGGGCCATGACCGCGCCCGAGAGGGCGCCCATCAGCAGTACGAGCGGGAGGCTGTCCAGACCGATGAACTTCGCGTGCTGGACCGTCTCCAGCGCGTATCGGCGCGGATGGGCGAGCGCGCGGAGCGTCGCGACGCCGAGCAGGCCCGCCCTTCCGGCGTGGAGCGCCGCGGCGCGGGCGGAACGGCCCGGCGCGGCGAGGAGGTTCGGCGCCTTCAACGGCTCTCGGACCTCTCCGCGTCCGGCACCTCCACCTGCGATCCCGGGCGCGGAACGCCGTCAAGCACTTCCACCTCGAGTCGAATCGCCTCCCACAGCCGGTGCATGCGTCTGGGGTCGTCGCCGGACCGGGCGGTGAATTCCTCGAGCTGCTGTCCGGTCACGCCGTGCGCCTCGAGCGTCGCCGCCCGTACCGAGTCGCCCTCCGCGGTGTCCGCGTACTTCGCCCGTGCCCAGCTGAGCTTCGCCATGACCTGAACGTACGTGTCTTCGTCCAGATCGCCGCCGGACCCGCCGCAGCCGACGGCCATGAGGCCCGCGACGAGCAGGATCGACTTCACCGTGGCACCGTCTCGGCGCGGGCGCATCATTCGGAAGCGCGGAGCGAGGCGCGGTACAGCCAGAATATGAATCCGACGACGACCCCGGCGCCGATCCAGCTCCCGGCCGCATCGAACCCCTCGGGCACGATGCTCAGCACGTCCGTGCTCTGCCAGGCCGCGAAGGGGATCGCGAGGAGAATGCCGACGAGCGCCTCTCCCGTGATGAGTCCGGAAGAGAAGAGGAGGCCGCGATGGTTCGCCTGTCGGACGGCGTCCTCGTCGCCCCCGCCCCTCCGCACGGCCCGGCCCACCAGCCACGCCACGAGCCCGCCCACGAAGATCGGGACCTCGAGTTCGATGGGCAGGTAGATCCCGACCGCGACGGCGAGGACCGGCACCCGCAGGCTGGAGCCGCGTGCCTTGAGGACCTGGTCCAG
The DNA here is from genome assembly GCF_947581785.1 of Candidatus Palauibacter polyketidifaciens. Classification (NCBI taxonomy): domain Bacteria; kingdom Pseudomonadati; phylum Gemmatimonadota; class Gemmatimonadia; order Candidatus Palauibacterales; family Candidatus Palauibacteraceae; genus Candidatus Palauibacter; species Candidatus Palauibacter polyketidifaciens. Next base: position 6,167 of record NZ_CANPVO010000014.1, read on the forward strand.
GGCGATCACGGACGCGGCGATGAGCGCCCCGATCCCGATCATCCCCCACGGGAGATTGCGGGAAAAGACGCCGTCGGCGACGGAAGCCATCAGGGTCGCCTGCGGCGCCTGCAGCATCTCGTCCGGGTCCATCCCCTCTCGCGGCAGGATGCCGCCGAGCCCGTAGGCCTCGAACAGGAGGCCGAGGATCGGCGCGATGACGAGCGCGGCCGCCGTGACGCCGACGAGCTGCATGACCTGCTGCTGCCGCGGCGTCGCACCGACGATCCGGCCCGCCTTCAGGTCCTGCATGTTGTCCCCCGCGATCGCGGCGGCGCAGGCGACGACGGCCCCCACGAGGATGGCCGTCGCCGCCGCCGAGAGCGCCTGAGGCGCCGAAACGGTGAAGTCGACCTGCAATCCCAGCAGGAGATAGAGGATGAGGGAGATCGTGAGGATCGTCGCGATCGTCACGCCCGAGATCGGATTGTTCGAGGAGCCCACGAGACCCGCCATGTAGCCCGCGACGGAGGCGAAGAGGAACCCCGCCAGGAGGGCGAAGACCGTCCCCAGCGCCAGCACGAGCCAGTAGAGTCCGGGCGTGATGGAGAGCGCGCCGCGGTCGATGACGAGCACGAACACCGCGAGAATCGGCACCGCGAGCGCGACGGTTCCGACCCCGACGATGTTGATCGGCATGTCGCGTTCGGTGCGGAGGATCTCCGGGCCGCCCTCCGTCGCGCGGGCCGCCCGCAGCGCCTCGATGGAGGACCGCACGCCGTCTCTCACGTGGCCGAGGAGCGAGACGAGGGCCCACACGCCTCCCACGACCATGGCGCCCACGCCCATGAAGCGAATCTGCGCGCTCCAGATCGCGGCGGCCGCGTCGTAGCCGGTCGCGCCTCCCGTGATCCCGGCCACGACCTGCGGGTCGGTGATCGCCATGTAGATGGGGATCCCCGCGAGCCAGGAGATCGCGCCACCCGCGAGCACGAGGCTGCCGACGCGGGGTCCGACGATGTATCCGACGCCGAGCAGGGCAGGGGAGAGGTCGCTCCCGATCCCGAACACGGAACGGCCGAACGTGACGCCGTGCTCTATGGAGGAACCCGCGACCTTGAGGCCCGTCTGCGAGAACTTCAACAGGGCGGCCGTCACGCCGCCGAGCGCGATCAGCCTCGCGCCGGAGCCGCCGCTGGCTCCGGCCTTCAGCACCTCCGCCGTCGCAACGCCCTCGGGGAACCGCAGGTCCGCTTCGACGATGAGCGCTCGCCTGAGCGGTATGGTGAAGAGAACGCCGAGAATGCCGCCGCAGAACGCGATCCCCATCGTTGGCAGGAACGGAAACCCGGCCCAGTGGCGGAGGAGGATGAGAGCGGGGAGGGTGAAGATCACGCCGGCCGCCAGCGACTCGCCCGCGGAGGCGGCCGTCTGAACGATGTTGTTCTCGAGGATATTGTGCTCGCGGAACATCCTGAGGATCGCCATCGAGATCACGGCAGCCGGGATCGAGGCGGACACGGTGAGGCCCACCTTGAGGCCCAGGTAGGCGTTCGCTCCCGACAGGACGGCGGAGAGGAGGATGCCGAGGACGATCGCCTTGCCGGTGATCTCGGGCAGGGACTGCGAGGCGGGAATATAGGGCTTGTGCGCGCGCGATTCCGAGCCGCCGGCTGTTGGGTCCGACATGGGCATCCCTCCAGATTATCCTGAGGCCGACACGGGAGACGATCGAATCCTCATGGGGCGGGGTCGACCGATGGGACGCTAGTCGCGGGTCCGGCAGGGGTCAACACGGAGCCCCTGCCGAAGTGGCACCACGTGGGGTCCCCGCCGGCCCCGGTCCCCGCCTCATCGGCGGATGTCCCGCCGTTCCGGCGGATCGGGGCCTCGATCCCGGCGCCTGACGGGGCACGGGGATTGCTCATGAAACGGGGAGGCCGCAACGCGATGGCGGCGGTTCGACGCAAGACTCCAGGGCTGCGAATAGAAGATGATCCCGAACGACAGACTCACGCTCAAGGCCCGCGAGGCGCTGAGCGATGCGCTGCTCGCGGCGCGCCGGTCGGACAACCCGGCGGTCGAGGACGTGCACCTCCTCGCGGCGCTGCTCGCGCAGGACGGTGGCGTCATCGTGCCGGTCCTGCAGACGGTGGGTATCGATCTCCCCGACCTGCAGACACGCCTGGAACGGGCCATTGGCCGCCTGCCGAAGCAGAGCGGAGCGGCTCCGTCCCCCAGTCGCGAACTCGACCGCGTCCTCGACGCGGCGGATGCGCTCGCGGGGGAGATGGGCGACTCCTATGTGACGACCGAGCACCTCCTCCTGGCCCTTGCCGGGGAACAGGCTTCCACGACGGGCCCGCTGCTCCGGAACGCGGGAGCGGGTCCGGAAGCGGCGCGCCGGGCGGTGGAGGAAGTCCGGGGACCGCATCGCGTGACGGATCAGGACCCGGAAGGGAAGTATCGCGCCCTCGAGCGGTACGGCGTCGATCTCACGGCCGAGGCCCGTGCCGGGAAGCTCGACCCGGTCATCGGCCGGGACGCCGAGATCCGCCGCGTCATGCAGGTACTCTCGCGGCGGAGGAAGAACAATCCCGTCCTCATCGGCGAGCCCGGCGTGGGCAAGACGGCGATCGCGGAAGGGCTCGCGCAGCGGATCGTCGCGGGAGACATCCCGGAATCGCTGCGGAACAAGCAACTCGTGCAGTTGGACATCGGTTCGATGCTGGCGGGGGCCAAGTACCGGGGCGAGTTCGAGGAACGCCTGAAGGCGACGCTGAAGGAGATCACGGAATCCGGCGGCCGTTACGTCATCTTCCTCGACGAACTCCACACCGTGGTGGGAGCGGGGGCGGCCGAGGGCGCCGTGGATGCGGGGAACATGCTCAAGCCCGCCCTGGCCCGGGGCCAGCTCCGCATGGTAGGCGCGACGACGCTCGACGAGTACCGGTTGCATATCGAGAAGGACCCGGCTCTGGAGCGGCGGTTCCAGCCGGTTCTCGTCGGCGAACCCGGCGTGGACGAGACCCTGGCCATCCTGCGCGGACTCAAGGAACGCTACGAGGTGCACCACGGTGTGCGGATCACGGACCCGGCACTCGTGAGCGCCGTGCGCCTGTCCGACCGCTACATCGGCGACCGGTTCCTGCCCGACAAGGCGATCGACCTCGTGGACGAGGCGGCGTCCCGGCTCCGCATCGAGATCGACTCCATGCCGGAGGAGATCGATGAACTGGATCGCAGGGTCACGCAACTCGAGATCGAGCGCGAGGCGCTGCGCGACGAGGAAGACGCACGGAGCCGGGGACGGCTTTCGGAGCTGCAGGGCGAACTCGCCTCGGCGCGCGAGTCGCTCGCGGGATTGAACGCCCGCTGGATCCGCGAGAAGGACACGATCCAGACGGTCCAGCGCTTCAAGCGTGAGATCGAGGAGCTCGGCGTGGAGGCGCAGCAGGCGCAGCGGCGCGTGGACCACCAGCGCGCGGCCGAGATCCTCCACGGAGAGTTGCCGAAGCGGCGGGCCGAACTCCTCGCCGCGGAAGCGAAGCTGAAGGAGATCCAGGACGAGGGCTCCTTTCTGAACGAGGAAGTCGGACCCGGCGAGATCGCCGAGGTCGTGGCGAACTGGACCGGGATTCCGGTCGCGAGGATGCTCGAAGACGAGAAGGACCGGCTCGCGACGCTCGAGGAACACCTGCACCGGCGCGTGGTGAACCAGTCGCACGCGATCACGGCCGTGTCGGATGCGGTGCGCCGGAGTCGTGCCGGACTCCAGGACCCGAACCGTCCGATCGGGAGTTTCATGTTCCTCGGCCCCACCGGCGTCGGGAAGACGGAGACGGCGAGGGCGCTCGCGGAGTTCCTCTTCGACGAGGAGTCCGCCATGGTCCGGATCGACATGTCCGAGTACATGGAACGGCACGCCGTGGCACGTCTCATCGGGGCGCCGCCCGGGTATGTCGGCTATGAGGAGGGCGGGCAACTCACCGAGGCCGTGCGACGGCGTCCCTACACGGTGGTGCTCTTCGATGAGATCGAGAAGGCGCACCCGGACGTCTTCAACGTCCTCCTCCAGATCCTGGATGACGGGAGGTTGACGGATGGCCGCGGGCGCACGGTGGACTTTCGCAACGCCGTGCTCATCATGACGAGCAACATCGGGAGTTCAAGGATCCTCGCCCGCTCCGAGGCCGGCGAGTCGTGGGCCGGGACGGAGGCGGAGGTCGAGAATGCCCTGCGCGGCCGCTTCAAGCCGGAGTTCCTCAACCGCGTGGATGAGATCCTCGTCTTCCGGCCGCTCAGCCGGGAGCACCTCGAGTCGATCGTCGGGATCCAGGTGAACCGGGTCGCCGGGATGTTGGCGGAACGGGACATACGGATCGAGGTCAGCGGACCCGCCAGGCGGCGAATCGCGGATGTCGGATACGACCCCGCGTTCGGGGCGCGCCCGCTCAAGCGCGCGATCCAGCGGCTCATCGCGAACCCGCTCGCCATGGCCTTTCTGGAGGGACGCTTCCGGGAGGGCGACGCGCTGCGCGTGGAGGTCGACGAAGACGGCGAAGGGCTGCGCTTCGTGCCATCGGAGACACCCGATTCACCGGAGGAGGAGGAATGACGGCGAGTCTGCGGGAGGGCCCCGCGATCCGCGTCGCGGTCCTGATCATGGCCGTGGCGGGCTTCGCGCTCGCCGGCTGCGCGTCGCACGGAGGCGCCGGGGCGGAGTACGGCACGGAGCTGTACGGAGCGGAGTCCGCGGAGGCTGCCATCGGGCGGTTTCTCGATGCCGCAAGGCTGCGCGACTACTCGGCCATGGCGCGGCTGTTCGGAACGGACGAGGGCCCGGCGGAACGTCGATGGGGGAGGGACGAGACGGAACAACGAATGTTCGTGCTCGCGAGCCTGCTCGAGCCGCGCGCCTGGGAACTCCGCCCGAATCCTGTCGCAGGGGCCGGCGGCGCCTCGCGCTGGATGGTGGATCTGACAGGGCTGCGAAACGGGGCTGTGAGCGTCCCGTTCCTCATCGTTTCGGATGGGAACCGCTGGTTCGTGGAGCGGATCGGGACGGAGAGACTCGGGGCTCCGTGACCTCGGAAGGCCGTTCGTGGTAGCGGCTGAGTCGCCGCGGATCCGCGCCTGCGAGGAAGGCCGCGCGCAACGTCCAGTGCTTGAGGACCGTGCGCAGGAAGCCGGCTTCCCAGCGCCGACTCGAGGTGGACGCCGCGAGGGGGAGGAGGCGAAAGCGGGTGACCCGCCGAACGGCCCGGACGAAGGCCACATCTTCGAAGAGCGGGAGGTCCCCGAAGCCGTCGCACGCTTCGTAGGCGTCGCGCGTGGCGAAGAGGGCCTGATCGCCCGTGGCGGTGCGGAGTCGGCGAGTGCGCCAGTTCACGCCCCATTCGAGCAGGCGATAGCGCCACCGTCGCGCGCGCGTTTGGCGCGATTGCGATTGGATGGCGAAGCGGAAACAGCCGGCTTCCGCGCCCGCGCGGACCGCGGCGCGGATGGCCGTCGCGCCGCCCTCGGGAAGCCACGTGTCGGCATGCACGAAGACGAGAATGTCGCCGGTCGCGGTCCGTGCCCCGGCGGCGAGCTGGGCGCCCCGGTTCCGGCGGGTCGACATGACCCGGCCATGGGCGGCCGCGATCTCCGTCGTACGATCCCGGCTGCCCCCGTCGACCACGATGACTTCCGCCTCGGGGCCGAGAGCGGACTTTGCGCGCCGGAGCGTCTCGTCGAGCCGCGCTTCCTCATCGAGCGTCGGCACGATGACGGAAAACTCCTGCGTCACCCGCCCTCGGGATCCTCCCGCATCTCCAGGAGAACGCCCTTCAGCGAACGCGGATGCAGAAATGCGATGCGGGCGCCGCCGGCGCCGACGCGGATCCGGGGCGGGATGGTTTCCGCACCCGCCGCTTCGGCGTCCGCAAGGGCCACCTCGAGATCGTCGACGCAGACGCAGACGTGGTGGATGCCGGGGCCGCGCCGGTCGAGGAAGCGGGCGATGGGTGACTCCGGGGTCAGGGGAGCGAGCAACTCGATCCGCCCGGCGCCCTCGCCGAAGAAGGTGGCCCGAATGCCCTCCGATGGGACGGTCTCCTCCCCGGACGGCGGCTGGCCCAGGACGGCGGACCACCGCGGCACGGCTTCCTGAAGCGAGTTGACCGCGATTCCCACGTGGTCGATAATGGGCGCGCCCGGAGTACGGTTGCCTTGGTTCACTGCGGCCGGAGACCCCTTGTAGTTCCTGAACGATGGAGAACGCGAGCGGGGCGCCGGGGTACGACACCTCACCTGTGCCCGCGCGCGGGAACGTATTCCGGACCCGGTACCGGAGCCAGTGAAGAAGCGATTTCTCCCGGTCGGGTGATCGGGGTGGCAGAGGAACAGGAGATTCGAATGGCTGACGCTGCGAACGGAGGGCCCGTCGAGATCACGGATGCGAATTTCGCCGACGAGATCGAGGGTGCCGAGGGTCTGGCAATGGTCGATTTTTGGGCGGAGTGGTGCGGCCCGTGCCGGCTCGTCGGGCCGATCGTCGACGAACTCGCGCAGGAGTACGCGGGTCGCGTCACGGTCGGGAAACTCGATGTGGATGCGAACCCGCAGACCGCATTCCGCTTCAACGTGCGCTCGATCCCGAGCATCCTCTTCTTCAGGGATGGCGAGGTCGTTGACACCCTCGTGGGGGCGCACCCCAGGGATTCTCTCGAGAAGAAGATCCGCGAGCACGCCTGAGGAGCGGCGCCGCTACGGTCCACCCTCGCATCGCGCCCCCCGGTCCTGATGGCTCCGGGGGGCGCGGGCGCATCGGGCGGCGAACGGGAAACGAGGACGCGTGTCGTGACGGGAACGCTCTACGTGGTCGGCACGCCGATCGGCAATCTGGACGACATGCCGCGGCGTGCAGTCGGGATTCTGCGTTCGGTCGATGTGTGTTACGCGGAAGACACGCGGCGCTCGGGTACGCTGCTCGCGCGGCTGAAGGCCAACGTCCCGTTGCGGTCGCTGCACATGCACAACGAGCGCGCACGGGTGGAGGAGTTGCTCGCGGCCCTCGCCGGGGGAGGCTCCGCGGCCCTGGTGTCCGACGCGGGAACGCCGACCGTGTCCGACCCCGGCTCGCGGGCGGTCGCCGCCGCCCGCGAGGCGGGGCACGAGGTGCTTGCCGTACCCGGTCCTTCCGCCGTGCTGGCGGCGCTCTCCGTGTCCGGATTTCCGGCGGACCGGTTTCATTTTCTCGGATTCGTGCCACGGCGGGGCCGCGAACGCTCCGCCTGGATCGACAGCCTCCGGTCATGCGTGGACACCGCCGTCGCGTTCGAGGCGCCGGGGCGGCTGGTCGCGCTCCTCGAAGAATTGGCGGAAGCGGGTCTGGGTGAGCGAGCGGCCGTCGTCTGTCGGGAGCTGACGAAGCTGCACGAGGAGACGACGGCCGGATCCGTGCGCGAGTTGGTGTCGGCATTCGCGACGCGCGAGGTCAGGGGCGAGGTGACGCTCGTGTTCGGGGAAGGCGAGGCAGGCAACGAAGCGCTCGATCTGGCGGTCCTGATGGAAGAGGCGCGACATTGGTCGCGCGATGGCCTGCGGCGGCGCGAGATCGCCGACCGCCTGGCTGCGGAGTTCGGTCTGAGCCGGAACGAGGCCTACCGCGTGAGCTTGCAGGTTCAAGAGGCGCCCTCGGAATGAGTGACGGATTCGGCTTCGAACGGCTGACCGCCGCCTGCGCAGCGGCCCGGGCGCGCGTCGCCGGGACGGCGGCGGCTTCAGCCGTCACGCTGGGTGGAGCGCTGATCCTCGTCCTTTCCCTGCTTCCGGTCTCCGCTCGGGAAGGCCGTGGCTCGCTCGTTCCGCTCGCCCTCGCCTTCGTGCTGTGGGCCGGCCTCGCCGGGCTGGTGTGGATCGCCCGCCGCGTCTGGCACGCCCTGCATCCGCATGCGGTGGCGGAGGAGGCGGACGCTGCAGCGGGTCTGGGGGCCGGCGATGTGCGCTCCGCGATCGAACTGGAAGGGGCGGAGGCGGCGGCGGGAGCCGGATTGGCCGCCCTCCACCGCACGCGGGTTTCCGAGGCGCTGGGGAGCGCTGCGTCGCGCGGCCTCCTGCCGGTCACCGGACCGGGATGGAAGCGGCGGATTCGCCGTTCGGGCGTCGCCGTGGCGCTCATGCTTCTCGCGATCTCAATCGCCGCGCTGCTGCGGCCGCAGCCGACGTTCTCGGCCGCCGCGGCGCTGGGCGCGCCGTGGCGCACCGCTTTCCCGGCGCCGCTTCCCCCCCTCGGCGTGACCGGCGAGACCGGCGTGCCGCGCGGAGATGCGGCGGTGGTAGCCGTCTCGGCCGCGGGCCGCGACCGGGTCGACCTGGTGTGGCGCGCGGCGGGCCGGGCGCCCGAACGGGTCCTCCTCGATGTGTCGGCGGCCGGTTCGGCCCAAGGCCGCACCGCCCCGATCATCTCTCCCACCGCCGTGTGGGCCGAAGACGCGGAGGGCTTTTCGAGCGACACCCTGCGCGTCCGTCCCCTCGAGCCCCTCCTTGTCCAGGATCTCCAGCTCACCGTCGAGTTCCCGGCCTATCTCGGGCGCGGGTCGGAGCGCTACCGTGGCCGGATTCCGCCGCTCGTGGCACCGGAAGGCACGCGGCTGCGGTTGAGCGGGGAGACGAACCTCCCGCTCGATGAGGGAGTCCTCGCATGGGAGCCCGGCGACGGTGAAACCGCCGAGGCGGCGGCCCGCATCCCGCTCGAGATCGCGGGTTCGCAGTTCGCCGTTTCGTGGGTGCCCGAGCGAACGGGCGCCTGGGCGTGGGAACTGCGGGCCGAGTCGTCGCTTGGCGAGCCCATTCCCCCAGACCCGATCCGGGTGCTCGTCGTCCCCGATCTTCAGCCGCGCATCCACCTCCTCTATCCCGCACCGGATACGACCCTGGGCTACGAACGGGTGATGCCGATCATCGTCGACATCGAGGACGACATCGGCCTCCGCCGCGCCTTTGTTCGCAGCTGGCGCTCGGGGCTGGGCAGCGAGAACGCGGAGCGGCGGGAGGCGCTTTCCCCCGACCCCGCCGGGGCGGCGCGGGCCGTCTTCCGGCATCTGCTCGACCGCAGCGCGGAGTCCTTCCTCCCCGGGGATACGCTGTTCTACCGTTTCGAGGCCTTTGACGGGCATCCGGCCAGAGGGCCCGCGCTTTCCGACGTTTTTCTGCTTCGCGTTCCGACGTTCACGGAGATTCGGGATCAGCGCGCGGATCAGACCGAGGCCTTGTCCGAAGCGGCGCAGGCCCTGGAGGAGAATCTGGAGGCGCTGGCCGAGGCGGCGGCCGACGCCGCCCGGCAGACGGATGCCGAGGGGGACGACAGCGAGGACGTCCGGTTCGAGGCCACGGAAGAGGCGCGGAGCGTGCTCGATGAAGCGCAGCGGTCGGAGGAGGAGCTCGAGGGGGTCGAGGAGCAGATCCAGGCGCTTCAGGAGGAACTCGAAGCCTCGCCGCTCTCCGACCCGGCGCTGCAGGAGCAGTTGCGGCGCCTGGCCGAACGTTACGAGGAACTGACCGAGAGCGGACTCGAGGAGCAGATCGAGGCGCTCGCGGAAGCGTTGCGGGAGCTGGATCCGGAAGCGGTTCGGGAAGCGCTCGAACAGCTTGCCGGGGACTACGAAGACCTGCGGGAGCAGGTCGACCAGACGCTCGGCATGCTCGAGCAGGCCGCGCTCGAACAGGCGATGAAGTCGGCACAGGCCAACGCGGACGAGCTGGCGCAGGAGCAGAGGGAGGTTGCCGGGGAGACGGATCCCGAGACGTTCCAGGACGGTCAGGAGTTGCTCGTCGAACAGGCCGAAGCGTTGGCGGAGCGCTTGGCGGAGCTGGAGGCCGAACTTGCGGCGGCGGACCGGGAAGCGGCCGCGGATTCGGCCCGGGCCGCCGGTGAGCGCACGCAGGAGGCCCTTGGGAAGATGGCCGACGCGCAGAACGGAGCCGAGCAGCCCCCATCGGGGGCGCCGGGCGAGGTCGGCGAAACGGAGCGGCAGGCGGCGGAGGAGGCTGCGGCGGCACTCGAACAGGCGGCGGGTGCCCTCGGCTCGGCGCAGCGGGAGATGAGTGGGGAGCAGGGAGAGGCCGCCGTCGAGTCGCTGGCTCGCGCGCGCAGCGAGGCGCTCGCGCTGTCGGAAGAGGAGGGCCGCCTTTCGGAGGCGACGCGCGGCGAGAATGCGGCGGATCCGACATCTTGGCGTGCGCGGCAGGGCGCCGTGCGTCAGGGGTTGGAGAATCTGGTCGAGAGGCTCTCGGAGGCCGGGAACGAGGCCGCCATGCTGGACCAGCGGACGGGGGCTGCGGCGGGCGAGGCGGCGGCCCGCATGGATCAGCTGCTGGACCGGCTCGCAGGCGATGGTGCGCGGCGTCTCCCGTCCCGGGCGGAGGTCGAGGGCATCCAGGAGTCGCTGAACTCGCTGGCCCGACACCTGTTGGCGAGCGAGGAGGCAGCGCGAGCGGCCGGGCAGGAGGCCGCCGGCCAGGACGCGGCGGATCAGATGAACCAGCTCGCGCAGCAGCAGCAGGCCGTGACGCAGGAGACGAGTTCGCTTCTAATGCCCGGCCCGCGGCCGTCCGGGGAGGAGCGGCGGCGCGAGGAGATCGCGCGGCGGCAGGAGGAGGTCGCCGAAGAGCTCGGAGAACTGGAAGACCCGGAGGGCGATCTCCTGGGACGTCCAGAGGAGCTGGCGGAGGAGGCGGCTGAACTGGCACAGCAGCTCGAGTTGGAAGGACCCACGCAGGAGACGCTTGAACGACAGCGGCAACTCTTCCGGCGCATGCTCGACGCCGGGCGCTCGCTGGAGGATGAGGATCTCGACCCCAACGAACGGGAGTCGCGCGAAGCCACGGCCCCGCCGGGGGCTCCACCGCCCATCGATCCGGAGTTGCTGCGGGGACGCCGCTACCCGACGCCCTCGGAGGCCCTGCTCCGGGAGCTGCCGCTCTTCTATCGATCGCTGATCTTCGAGTACTTCGACCGGCTGAACCGGGTCCCCCCGGCAGGCGCCGAGGCCCGGCGGGAGCCCTGACGTGAGCCGTCCCCGATTCCGGTTCCCCCACGGCAGGATCCCCGGCGCCATGAGGATCGTCGCGCTCCTCGCGACGGCTTGCGGCGCCCAGCTGCCGACGGGCTTCGAGGTGGCCGGTCAGGCATCCGCGGCCTCGGAGCAGCGCACGGTCTCTCGTGCGGAGCGCCTTCGCGCGAGCGGGCGGACCGAGGAAGCCGCATCCGCCCTCCGCGAGCACCTGGAGCGGACGCCGGCGTCGGCGCGTGCGCTCGCATTGCTCGGCGAACTGGCCCTGGAGTCGGGTGAGTCCGCCGCGCTCGTCCCGTACGCCGAAGCCGCCGTTGTCGCGGCGCCTGACGGGGAGATCGCCCGGCTGTGGTGGGTGCGGGGACTGAACGGCGCGGGGATGCTCGATTCGGCCCTCGCCGTGAGCGACCGCTGGCTCGAAGAGGCCCCTCAACTCTCCGCGGCGCGGCTGGCCCGCGCCGACGTCCAGCTTGCGGCGGGAGATTCGGCGGGGGCGATCCGGACGCTCGACGACGCGGCAGACCCCGGCAGGGAACTCCTCGCGCGCTTCGCCGAACTCCTCCTCGCGGTCGGAGACGGCGATCGCCTGGCTGCGGCCTGGGTCGGGCTTCTCTCCCTCACGCCGCCGGCGACGGACGAGGTCGAAGCGGGCCTCCGGGCGACCGGGGCCGAAGGGTCCGGCGCCCATGCGGCCTCCTTCGAGCGGCTGCGCGCGCGGCTCGCCGATCGGCGGGACCGGGCGTCCCGGGCGGGCGCCATCCTCGCGCTGCGGTTGGGGCGGGCAGCGGCGGCCCGGGCGCTGGTCGAGGCGGCGCCGACGCCGGACGATACCGAAGCCGCCGCTTTCCTGCGGGAGTACGTGCGCGAAGCGGAGGCGGCGGCGCTCCCCGGCGAGATCGCCTGGGCCGCGCGGCGGCTCGTCGACCTGAGCGCGCGATCAGTGGACCGCCTGCGCTGGCTCGCGCTTTCGGGCGACCAGGCGCTGGCCGCGGGAGATACGGCGTCGGCGCGAGGGGTGCTGGAGGAACTGATGCGGGAGAGCGCTCCCGGCGACGGTCCTCATCAGCTGGCGTCGCGCCGCCTGTTCGGTCTTCTCGCGGCCAACCCCGCTTCGCTTGATGACGCGGCCTCGGTCCTCGACCGCTATGTGAGGCAGTACCCGGACTCCGCGGCGGCCGAGGCCGGGATGCGGGGGGAGCTCGCGCTCGGCCACGCCCGAGCCGGCGATCTCGGCACGGCGGAGGCGTTGGTCGCGGACGCGCGGGAACGGATTCGCGTCGCCTCGTCGGGGCGGCTCGACGCCGCGGCGGCCCGGCTGGCGCTGTACGCGGGCCGGCCCGATTCCGCGCGGGAGCGGGCGAGCCGTAGCGTCCGCGAGGCGGAGATCGGAGCGGCCGAACGCACGCGGCGCCTCCGGCTGCTGACTCTGGTGCAGGCGGCGGACACGGCGGAGATCCGCATCGTGGGCGCCGCCGCTCTCGGCCTCCTCGCCTCTCCCGAGGTGTTCGATCCGGGCCCGGCGCTCCGCGACCTGGCCGGCCGGCCGGCATCGAGCGGCCGGTCCGTTGTTCTGAGCTTCCTCGCGGACGCGGCCGCCGAGGCCGGGCAGGCCCGCATCGCCGGCGCCCTGCGGCGCCAGATCGTTCTTCAGCACCCGGGAAGCCCCGAGGCTCCGGCAGCTCTTCTGGATCTTGCACGCGCGTCCGCTCCCGCCGACGCCGCTTCCTGGCTCGAACAGCTCATCGTGGGGTATCCGCGGAGCGCCCTGGCGCCGGTCGCGCGCCGCATGCTCGCCGAACTCGAGGGAGGAGGCCGATGAAGGCCAAGACGAAACGATGCCGCGTTCGGCGCCGCCTCGCGCGCGGCTTCCTGCTGGCAGGCCTCGCCTCGCTCGCGGGCGCCTCGGGGCTCCGAGCGCAGCTTCTCGTCCCCATGGACCGTGAACAGGAGAACCACCTCAAGGCCTACGGGTACGTGTTCGGCGCGCTCTCGGAGGGTCAGTCGGCCGAATGGCTCCTGAATTACCGCTCCGGGTCTTTTCTCGTGTCGGACGCACCGTCCAACCGCCGGCGGGCCGCGCTCATGGGCGTGACCGTGGAGACGCTCGACGGTTCCGATGTGGCGAGGATCCGCCGCGAGATCGAAACGCAGAACATGGAAACCGTGCCCCTGGAGAAGGCGCCCACGATCGCGGTCTACACGCCGCCCAACAGCTCGCCGTGGGACGATGCCGTGACGATGGCGCTCGAATACGCCGAGATTCCCTATGAGCAGATCTGGGACCGTGAGGTGCTCTCCGAGGAACTGGAGAACTTCGACTGGCTGCACCTCCATCACGAAGACTTCACGGGGCAGTATTCGAAGTTCTACCTGACTTATGCTTCCGCGGCCTGGCTGCAGGAGGAAGTCGCGCGCAACGAGGCGATCGCGCGCGAACTCGGGTATCCGAACGTCCCGGCCCTGAAGAAGGCCGTCGCGGCCCGACTCCGGAACTACATCGAGGGCGGCGGTTTCCTGTTTGCCATGTGCACGGCGACGGAAACGCTGGAACTCGCCCTCGCCGCGGCGAGGACCGACATCGCCGCCTCCTTCGCGGACGGATCGCCTCCCGATGCGGCGGCAAGCGAAAAGCTCCACTGGCCGGACGCTCTCGCCTTCCGCGATGCCGTCCTCGTGACGGACCCCACGCTCAGCGCCTTCAGCGATATCGACGGTCACCAGGTGAATACTCCGTGGAGGGTCGATCTCGGCAGCTTCTCGCTGTTCGAGTTCAGCGCAAAGTTCGATCCCGTTCCGGCGATGCTGACCCAGAACCATCGGCGCGTGCTGCCCGACTTCTACGGCCTCACGACGACGTTCCGCCGGGAACGTCTCCAGCCGGGCGTCACGGTGCTCGCGGAGGAGGATGCGCGCGGACGCGTGAAGTACCTGCACGGGAGCTTCGGCGAGGGCACTTTCACCTACCTCGGAGGCCACGACCCGGAAGACCCTCGCCACCTCATCGGCGATGCCCCGACGGATCTCGATCTCCACCGGCATTCCGCCGGCTATCGGCTGATCCTCAACAACGTCCTCTTCCCGGCCGCGAAGAAGAAGAAGCTGATCACATGACGGTTCCGCCCCGGGCGGCTGGCCGGTCCGACGGCCACCACACCTGGCCCGGGACTTCGGCCGGCGAGTAGATCGGTGCCTCCCACTCGACCCCAGGCGTTCGCGGACCGGCGACGCGAACGGGAGCGTTCCGGGCGTCGGACGCTGGCGATGGGACTCCTCGCCTCGGTGCTCCTGCACATCCTGCTCCTGGTCGCGGTGGGGGGCGTCCGGGTCGATTCGCTTCCGTTCACGCTCCCGCCGATCGAGACCGTGCCCGCGCCCGACGCCCTCGTCGTGGTCGAAATCGCGCCCACGTTGCCCGAGGACCTTCCGGAGGAGCCCCGGCCCGAACCGGTGCCGCCCCCCGAGGTGGAGCCTCCTCAGGTCGAACCCGAGCCGGAGGAGGAAGAGGAAGAGCCGGAGGAGGAGCAAGAAACGGTGGAGGAGGGAGATCCGCTCCAGCGCGCACCGGGGCTGATCGTCACCGGTGCACCGACGGCTCCTGAAGCGCCTCGGGGCCTGACCAACGCCTCGCGGCTCCGACTCCGCTTCAGCGACAGGCGGCTGTGGTTCGACCCGCAGTCCCCCCGGCTAATCGGGGAAAGGCTGGTCCAGTTCGCCCGGGCGGACAGCGCGGTCCGGGCGATTCTGCGCGATTGGCTTGACAGCCTCCAGCTCGAGGACGATGTGCGGCGTCGCGCGCGCGACTGGACCTTCGAGCGCGACGGGAAACGGTGGGGGTTCTCCGAGCAGGGGATCCATCTTGGCGATGTCACGATCCCCATACCCATCGGGTTCGCCCCCACGGGGCCGCAAAGACGGGCTTACGAACAGGCGATCCGTGACCTGACGGCCATCCAGATCCAGAACCTTCGGGACGACGTGGAAGCCGCGGCCGCGGAGGCGAGGGCTCGCATGCGTGAGCGTTCCGAAGAGGAGGTCCGCCGGCGCGGTGACACCCTGCGCATCCGCGGGCCCCCGTAACCGTGCCGCGCCGCGCGGTTCCGAACGTGCGGCGCCCCCGTTAGACTGAGCCGCAGCCTGGACGCCGGGGGCCTCCCCGTCGGACCGATGGTTCTCCCGACACCGCAAACCCGTCAGTCAGGAGCCGCCCCTTGGGTGACTCTCAACCGTCCACCGAGCTTTCCTCCCGCTACGATCCCGCGGGGCTCGAACAGCCGATGTACGAGCGCTGGGTCGAGGCGGGGCTGTTTCACGTTCCGGCCGCGGACGTCGAGCGGCCCTACGTGATCGTGATCCCCCCGCCGAACGTCACCGCCGCGCTGCACATGGGTCACGGGCTCAACAACACCCTGCAGGACGTCCTCATCCGTCGGCGGCGGATGCAGGGATACGACACCCTGTGGGTGCCGGGCACGGATCACGCCGGGATCGCGACGCAGAACGTCGTCGAGCGGCAGCTGCGCGGAGACGGGCTCACACGCTTCGACTTCGGCCGGACAGATTTCGTCGCGCGCGTGTGGGAGTGGGTCGACGAGTACGGGGGACGGATCATCGACCAGCTGCGCACCATCGGGTGTTCCTGCGACTGGGAGCGGACGCGGTTCACGCTCGACGAGGGACTTTCCAACGCGGTGCGCGAGGTCTTCGTCCGCCTCTACGAGAAGGGCCTCATCTACCGCGGCCGTTACATCATCAACTGGTGTCCCCGCTGCCGCACCGCGCTCTCGAACGAGGAAGCGGAGCACCGCGACCTGGACGGCAAGCTCTACCGCCTGAAGTACCCGCTGGCCGACGGCGGACACGTGGAAGTCGCGACGACGCGGCCGGAGACGATGCTCGGCGATACGGGGCTCGCCGTCTCGCCCGGGGACGAGCGCTACCGGAACCTGGTCGGCCGGGAGGCGGAACTGCCGCTGGTCGGGCGGCCTCTCCCGATCGTGGCCGATGACCATGTCGACCCCGAGTTCGGGTCGGGCGTCGTGAAGGTGACGCCGGCCCACGATCCGAACGACTTCGAGATCGGACGGCGTCACGGGCTCGAAGCGCTGAACGTGATGACGGACGGGGGGGCCATGAATGACGCCGTCCCGGAGGCCTACCGCGGCCTGGACCGTTTCGAGGCGCGGAAGCGCGTCGTGGCGGACCTCGATGCGGGCGGCTGGCTCGTGGGCGTGGAGGACCATGCTCACGCCGTCGGGCGGTGCTATCGCTGCGACACCGTCGTCGAGCCGCGCCTGAGCCTCCAGTGGTTCGTTCGCATGAAGCCCCTCGCGGAACCGGGGCTCGCCGCCTACGAGAGCGGGGAACTTCGCTTCCACCCCCCGCGATTCGGCCGCGTGTACCGCAACTGGATGGAGAACATCCGCGACTGGTGCATCAGCCGGCAGCTGTGGTGGGGACACCGGATCCCGGTCTGGTATTGCGATGTCCCCGAATGCGGCGAAGTGATCGTTTCCACCGGGGACCCGGATAACTGCCCCTCCTGCGGAGGCGAGCTGCGCCAGGACGAAGACGTGCTGGATACGTGGTTCAGCTCGTGGCTGTGGCCCTTCTCGACGCTGGGCTGGCCGGAGCGGACCGCGGACCTCCGGTCGTTCTATCCCACGGCGACGCTCGTCACGGCGCCCGAGATCCTCTTCTTCTGGGTGGCTCGCATGATCATGGCGGGCTTCGAGTTCATGGGAGAGTTGCCGTTCACCGATGTCCTGTTGAACGGGACGGTCCGGGACCACCTCGGCCGCCGCATGTCCAAATCTCTCGGGAACGGGGTTGATCCTCTGGAAGTTGTTGAACTGTATGGTGCTGATGCCATGCGCTTCACGCTCGTTCGAGGGTCTCCCCTCGGAACGGACATCCAGCTGGACAACGAGAATCTGGAAGCCGCCTTCCGTCCGGGGCGCAACTTCGCGAACAAGATGTGGAACGCGGCGCGGTTCGCGCTGCCGCACGCCCGCTGGGACGGTGAGAGGGACGCGCCGGAACCGACGGCGCTCGCGGACCGGTGGATCCGAAGCCGTCTCGCGCGGGTAGCGCACGAGATGGACGCGGCCTACGAAGGCTATCGTCTCCACGAGGCCGCGGAGGTCGGCCACTCGTTCGTGTGGGGAGATTTCTGCGACTGGTACCTGGAGTTGGCGAAGCACCGGCTGAACGGAGACCGCGAATCGGCCCGGGACGTGGGACACACGCTGACGCGCGTGATGCGCGGCTGGCTTTCCCTCCTCCATCCGATCGTGCCCTTCGTCACGGAAGCGATCGCGGCGAGGTTGCCGGACGCAAACGCTGCGGGTTCGCTCGTCACGGGACCGTGGCCGGAATGCCCCGACGACTGGATCGACCCCGATGCGGATGCGGGAATCGAAGCGTTGCAGGAGTTTGTCGGGACGGTGCGGGCGCTGCGCGCGGAATACGGCGTGGAGCCGGGAACCCGGGTTCGCGTCAGGGTGACGGATCCGTCGCCGGCCCTGCGGTCGGCTCTGGGCGAGGAGGGAGGGAGCATCGCCCGCCTGGCGGGGCTGTCCGAAGTGGAGGGGGTCGCGGAGGACGCCGGCACGGCTTCCGTGGACGGAGCCGGGGCGCACGCCGTGCTCCGCTCGGG
Source organism: Candidatus Palauibacter polyketidifaciens (assembly GCF_947581785.1). Taxonomy (NCBI): domain Bacteria; kingdom Pseudomonadati; phylum Gemmatimonadota; class Gemmatimonadia; order Candidatus Palauibacterales; family Candidatus Palauibacteraceae; genus Candidatus Palauibacter; species Candidatus Palauibacter polyketidifaciens. Next base: position 23,858 of record NZ_CANPVO010000014.1, read on the forward strand.
CGGGGGACTCTTCCTCCCGCTGGAGGGGGTCATCGACCTGGAAACCGAACGGGGGCGCATCCGTGCGGAGCTGGAACGAACCGCCAATCTGCTCGCGCGGAGCCGCGGCAAGCTCGAAAACGCGGGCTTCCTCGGTAACGCGCCCGAGGTAGTCATCGCGCGGGAGCGGGAGAAAGTGACGTCGCTGGGAGCACAACGCACCCGTCTCGAGGAGAAGCTCCGATCGCTGCGGGCGGAAGTCTGACGCGCGCCGGGCCCGGAACCTCCGGGCAGGGGCCGGGAGCCCGCGCACGATTGGTCGCGTTCATCGCCGACGGGAAGCTCCTTTCGGCGATCATGGCCCTCCTCATCACGCTGGCCTGCGCACGGGAGATGCCTCCGCCGGGCGCGCGGCCGGACGAGGTCCCGCCGTCCATCGTCCGCATCCGTCCCGCGCCGGATTCGACGGTCGTGGACTTCGACGGCGCGCTCGAAATCCGTTTCAGCGAACCGGTGCGGATACCGAACGGCCTTGCCAGGCAGATGTTCGTCACCCCGATGGAGGTGTACGAGGCGGAGACCGGATTCTCGGATCTGCGTCTTCGGCCGGAGGACGGGTGGCGGGACAGCGTCATGTACTGTTTCACGATTCCGACCGACGGGATCAACGATCTCCTGCGCAACGGGATGGAAATCCCGGTCGAATTCTGCTTCTCCACGGGCGCGGAGATCCCCGAAACCATGGTCGAGGGAGAGGTGATCGACGCACTGACGGCGCAACCGCTGGAGGAGGCGCGGGTCATCTTCTGGGCGGGTCCGGATTCCATTCCATACGGTGCCATCACGGACAGCATCGGAAGGTTCGCGGCGCGCGGGTTGCCGCCGGGCGAGTACGAGGCTTTCGGGTTCGTCGATCGCAATCGCAACATGATTCCCGATCGCGCGCTGGAGTCCCATGACAGCGCGTTCGTGTCGGCCTCGCCGGACTCGCTGACGGAGTTGAGGTTCGTCGTCGTGGCGCCGGACACCACGCCGCCCCTGCTCGCTCGCGCCCTCGTGGTGGGAAGCGAGACGGTGCAACTCGAATTCGATGACTACCTTCTCAATCCCCAACCGGAGGAACCCGGCCTCGCGATTCGGGACTCCGCGACCAACGAAATGCTGGAGATCGTGGCGAGCCTCATGGGTTCGGCCGACGAGGTGACGTTCCCCGCCGACTCCGCCGCGCTGGCGGACTCCGTGGCGGCGGCGGATTCCGCGGCCGTTGAGGACTCGGCCGCGGTCGCCGACACCGCGGAAGTGGAAGCCCCGAGCCCGGATTCCGTCGCCGGCGCGGCCTCCGACTCCATCGCGGAAGAGGATCCCGTCCTTCCCTCCAGGTTCATCACCGTGCGGCTCGGGGCGGCGCTCGACTCCGGGACATACCGGGTTGCGGTTACGGGCGTGGTGAACGTGCGCGGTCTCGCGGGAGGCGGCGATACGTCCTTCGTGGCGGAGCCGGAGCCCCCGGCTGCGGACTCCGTGGCCGTTGCGGACTCTGCCGCCGCCGAGGGTGATTCCGTAGCCGTGGAGCAGGATTCGGTGCCATCGGCGCCGGACACGCTCGACCTCCCCGGAGTCCCGCCGGACACTCTCGGGGCGCCGCCGGATACCGCCGCGGCGCCGCCGGACACGGTTGCGGCGCCACCGGACACCGTCGGGGCGCCGCCGGACACGGCTGGAGCCCCGCCGGACACGGTTCGACGGCGCGCATGACGGACCCGCGCCGCCGGCTCCCTTCCATGGACGCGCTCCTCAAGGAACCCGAGCTCGTCCCTCTGATCGACCGCTACGGTCGCGAGACGGTGAAGGACTCGCTCCGCCGGGCCCTGGACCGTGCCCGCGCGGGAGCCGGTCAAGAGCGGTCCGATTCGGTCGATCTCCTACGGGCGGCGGAACGCGATCTGGAGGCGCGATCCCGGCCATCGCTGCGGCGGACGCTGAACGGAACGGGCGTCGTGCTCCACACCAACCTCGGCCGGGCGCCGCTCGCCGACGCGGCGGGTCGCGCCCAGGCGGAGGCCGCCGGCTATGGGAACGTGGAACTCTCCCTCGCGACGGGCCGCCGCGGCTCGCGATACGACCACTGCAGCGAAGTCGTCTGCGAGCTGACGGGTGCGGGCGCGGCGATCATCGCAAACAACAACGCGGCGGCCGTGGCGCTCGTCGTGAACGAACTGGCGCGAGGCCGCGAGGTGCTCGTGTCCCGCGGGGAACTCGTCGAAATCGGAGGCACGTTCAGGATCCCCGATGTCGTGGGTCGGAGCGGCGGCAGGTTGCGGGAGGTCGGCACGACGAACCGGACACGAGTCTCCGACTATGCGGCGGCCGTCAGCGAATCGACCGGACTCATTCTGCGGGTCCACCCCTCGAACTACCGCGTCGAGGGCTTCTCGGCGCGCCCCCCGCTCGCGGCTCTGGTGTCTCTCTCCCGGGAGCGCGGGATCCCGCTCGCGCACGACCTCGGCTCCGGACTGCTCGACGCCGATCTCCTGCCCGACTTCCCGGAGGGACCCACCGCGCGGGGTTCGCTGGCCGCGGGCGTCGACCTCGCGACCTGGAGCGGCGACAAGCTCCTCGGGGGACCGCAGGCCGGGATCATCGCCGGCGATGCGGCGTTGATCGGGCGTTTGCGCCGGAATCCCCTCCTCCGGGCGTTTCGGGTGGACAAGACGACGCTCGCCGCCCTCGAAGCCACACTGATGCTCTACCGCGACCCGGAGCTTGCCGTCCGGCGCGTACCGGCGCTGCGGATGCTGCGCGAGCCGGTGGAGGCGGTCGAAGCCCGCGCGGCCGCCGCACGCATCGAGCCTCCACAGCGAAGTGGAGCCCGCGTGGAGGTGGTCCCGACCGAGGCCATGGTCGGAGGAGGCGCCTTTCCCGGGTTCGCGATTCCCTCGGCCGGGTGGGCCGTGACGGGGATCGATGTCGAGCGGCTCGCGGCGGAGTGCCGCGCCGGCCCCCTCCCGCTCATCGGCCGCATCGAGCGTGCGGCGTTCATCGTCGATGTGCGGACCCTGCCCGGCGAGGAAACGGCCCGAGCCGCCGCAACTCTCACCTCGGCGCTCGATCGGCTCGCCGATGTCTGACGCCGTGAGGATCGCCGTCCTCGCGTCGGGAGGCGGTTCCAACTTCCAGGCGCTCGTCGACCGCTTCCAGCGCCCGGACAGCCCGGAGCGCGAGGTCGTCGGGGTGATCGCCAGTCGCGAAGGGGCCGGCGTCCTCGAACGGGCGCGGCGGGCCGGGGTGGCGTCGGCGGTCTCGCCGCCGGCGACGAGCGAAGAAGCGGCGACCTTCCTCCGCCGCACGCTCGACGAGTGGCGAAGCGACATCGTGGTCCTGGCCGGCTACATGAAACTGGTGCCCGAAGCCGTCGTGCGGGCCTACTGGGGGAGGGTCCTGAACATCCACCCCGCGCTGCTGCCCTCCTTCGGCGGCCAGGGGATGTACGGCGCCCGCGTGCATCGCGCGGTCATCGACGCCGGCGTTCGGATCACCGGAGCGACCGTCCATTTCGTTGACGAGGCGTACGACCGGGGTCCGATCCTGTGCCAGTGGCCCGTACCCGTGCTCGCGGGCGATACTCCGGAGTCCGTCGCGGCCCGCGTACTGACGGTGGAGCACCGGATTCTGCCCGCGGCCGTGGAAGCCCTCGCTTCGGGGGCGGTCCGTCTGGAAGCGGACCGTCGGGTCCGCTGGGTTCGCGAGTGGTTCGAGACGGAATCGTTCACCAACCGGGAAGGATGAGAGGGGATGCCGACTGCGCTCGTGAGCGTTTCGGACAAGACGGGGATCGAGGACTTCTGTGCGGGACTGATCGCGCGGGGCTGGGAGATCGCCTCCACGGGAGGGACGATGCGGACGCTGCTCGCGGCGGGGCTGGAGGTCCGCGGCGTGAGCGACCTGACCGGCCATCCGGAGATGCTTGGCGGCCGCGTGAAGACGCTGCACCCGAGGGTGCACGGCGGGATCCTGGCCCGGCGCGAGGTGGCGGACGACCTGGACCAGCTTGCCGCGCACGGGATGGTTCCCATCGACCTCGTGGCCGTGAACCTGTACCCGTTCCGCGAGACTGTAGCCGGCGGGGACGTCACGCTCGGGGAGGCGCTGGAGCAGATCGACATCGGTGGCCCGACGATGCTCCGGGCATCGGCGAAGAACCATCCATCCGTCTGGTCCGTGTGCGATCCGGCCGACTACGGGCGGGTGCTCGACGCCCTCGATGCCGGGGACGCGCCGGAGACACTGCAGCTGAGGCGGGAGCTGGCGGCCAAGGTGTTCGGGCACACAGCGGCCTATGACGCGGCGATCACCCGCTACCTGACCCGGCCGGATGGAACGGCGGATTCGACCGACCTCGCGGCGGAAGAGGCCGTCGTCTCGCTCGTGCGCGTGCAGTCGCTGCGGTACGGGGAGAATCCGGACCAGGAGGCCGCCTTCTTCCGCGATGGGGCGGGTCCACCGCGGGGGATTCCCGCGCTCGTGCAACTGCACGGCCGGGAACTCTCGTTCAACAACATCCTCGACGTGGACGGGGCCCTCACGGCGATCGCGCCCTTTGTGTCCGGGGGGCGCGCCGCCTGCGCGATCCTCAAGCACTCGACGCCGTGCGGCCTCGCCGTCGGCGCATCCCCGCTGGAGGCCTATGAGAAGGCGCTCGCGTGCGACCCCGTTTCGGCGTTCGGTTCGGTCATCGCCTTCACGGACTCGCTGACGGAGGCCGTCGCGGAAGCCCTCTCCCGGAACTTCGTGGAAGGCGTGGTGGCGCCGGGATACTCGGAGGATGCGCTCCGCCTCCTGCGGGCGAAAAAGAACATCCGGATCCTGAAGCCCGAAACGGGCGCGGCGCTGGACGCGGGGGGCCATCTGCGGGAAGGGGTCGAAGTGCGCGGCGTGCGCGGCGGGGTCCTGCTGCAGGCGGCACCACGACCGGCGTGCGAGGTGAATCGGGGGGCCGACGTCCCGACGGCGCGTGTTCCGAGCGACGCGGAGTGGGACGATCTCGCGTTCGCGTGGTCCGCGGTGCAGAGCGTGAAGTCGAACGCGATCCTGCTCGCGCGCGACGGGGCATCGATCGGAATCGGCGCGGGGCAGATGAGCCGCGTCGACTCGGTGGAGATTTCGATCCGCAAGGCCCGGGCGCAGGGGTTCGACGTGGCGGGCGCCGTCCTCGGGTCGGACGCCTTCTTCCCCTTCCGCGACGGCATCGATGCGGCGGCCGCCGCCGGGGTGACCGCGATCGCGCAGCCGGGTGGTTCGAAGCGCGATGCGGAGGTCGTCGAGGCCGCGGATGAGCACGGCATCGCGATGGTCTTCACCGGGCGGCGGCTCTTCCGCCACTAGCGTCCTCGCCGTCCGAGGCAGAGCGGCGCGGGGGGGGGGGGGGGGGTTGCGAAACACGCGGCGCCGGAGCGGTTATATTTCAAGCGGGTAACGCCGCAGGCGAAGCGGCCGGCGACCGGCGGGGACCGGAGGCCGAACGGCAAGGGAGAATCTCCATGGCGAACATTCATATTCCGCCCGGCTGGCGGATCAGGGAGAACGAAGCGACGCCGGAGTCGGTGTACCTCGACCGGCGGCAGTTCGTCGCCCGCATGGGCGGGGGAGCGATCCTCGCCGCCGCCTCGCTCGCGTGCCGGCCGGGGGGGGCGGCGGTAGCCCAGCAGCGGGGCCCCCTCGACAACATCCCGGACACTCCGACCGCGGATCTCTATCCCGTCGCGGTGAACGACCCGCGCTTCACGCCCGGCGACCGCCACAAGGAGGTCTCGCCGGAGGAGATCGTGGCCACGTACAACAACTTCTACGAGTTCGGCACGGACAAGGATGGGGTGTGGCGCAACGTCGGTCCGTTCGAGGCCCGCCCGTGGGAACTGGAAGTCACGGGTCTCGTCGAGAACCCGGGCGTCTACGACCTCGTGGAGCTGGAACGCGCCTTCCCGCTCGAGGAACGGATATACCGGCACCGCTGCGTGGAGCGGTGGTCCGTCGTCGTACCGTGGATCGGCTTCCCGCTCGCCCGGCTGCTGGAGCGGGTGCAGCCGCGCAACGAGGCCCGCTACGTCGGCTTCGTGACCTTCAACCGGCCGGAGCAGGCCTTCGGCCAGAAGACGCAGACCTGGTACAAGTGGCCCTACTACGAGGGGCTTCGCATGGACGAAGCGATGAACGAACTCGCCTTCGTCGCGACGGGGATGTACGGCCATCCGCTGCAGAAGCAGAACGGCGCGCCGGTCCGCATCCACGTGCCCTGGAAGTACGGGTACAAGAGCCCGAAGAGCATCGTCCGCATCGACATCACCGACGAGATGCCGACGACCTTCTGGAACGACCTGCAGCCGTCCGAATACGGCTTCTACTCGAACGTGGATCCCGGCGTGCCTCATCCCCGCTGGTCCCAGGCGCAGGAGGAAATCGTCGGCACCGGACAACGGGTTCCGACGCTACCGTTCAACGGATACGGCGAGTGGGTGGGGGAACTCTACGGCGGTCGCGTGACGCCGGTCGGAGACGTGCCGCACGCCCGCTGAGGTTGCGGCGGGCGGGGCTTCTTGACCCGCCCGCCATGCCCGGCTAAAGTCCTGCGGGCTCCGTGGATGCGGAGCCCGCCCTGAATTCGAGGTTTCCCCGAAACACATATAGATACGCCCTTGAGACGACGCGCGATCGCAGCGCTCGTGCTATTCCTAGGGGTGCTGGTCAGCCAGGGTTGCGGCGGCGAATATCCGCAATCCACGCTGCACCCCAGTTCGGATTCCGCCACGCTCATCGACCAGCTCTTCGACCAGATCTTCTGGTGGGCGGTCGGCGTGTTCGTCGTGGTGGGGGGCGTCCTCATCTACGTGTTCGTGCGTTTTCGGGAGCGCCCGGGGGACGGGCGGCCGAAACAGGTCCACGGCCACCTTCTCCTTGAAGTCGGCTGGACGCTGGCCCCGGCGCTCATCCTCGTGGCCATCGCGATCCCGACCATGCGCGCGATCTTCATCATCGACCGGTCGACGCCGGATCCGGAAGCGCTCGTCGTCGAGGTCATCGGCAAGCAGTGGTGGTGGGAATTCCGTTATCCGGAACTCGGCATCGTGACGGCGAACGAGGCGCACGTTCCGCTGGGCCGCACCGTCGACCTGCGGCTCCGCTCCGCGGACGTCATGCATTCGTTCTGGGTTCCGCGCCTGGCCGGAAAGCGGGACCTTGTGCCGGGCATCGAAAACCAACTCTGGTTCCGGCCGGATTCGGTCGGCGTGTACCACGGACAGTGCGCCGAGTTCTGCGGCACGGCGCACGCCCTCATGGGGATGCGCCTGATCGTGGACGAACCGGAGGACTTCGAGCGCTGGGCCCGGGCGAACGCGGAGCCGGCTTCGACGCCTGCGGACGCGGAGGCGCGGGCGGGGCAGGGCGTGTTCATGGCGAACGCGTGCGTGAGCTGTCACGCGGTGAGAGGGACGCCGGCGGCGGGGCAGTTCGGCCCCGATCTCACGCACTTCGGGAGCCGGCTCACGATCGCCTCGGGCGTGCTTGAGAACACGCCCGGGAACCTGGCGCGCTGGCTGGATTCCACCCAGCACGTGAAACCCGGGAATCCGATGCCCGAGGTCGAGTTGAGCGACGCGCAGATCCGGCAGCTCGTCGCCTATCTCGGCTCGCTCCGCTAGCGCCATGGCCATGACCGACGCGCATCCCACCGGGATCTGGAGCTGGCTGACGACGGTCGACCACAAGCGGATCGCGATCATGTACTTCGTGGTCGGGTTCGCCTTCCTGCTCGTCGCGGGCTTCGAGGGACAACTCATCCGGCTCCAGCTCGCGGCCCCCGAGCGCAGTTTCCTCGATCCGGACCTCTACAACCAGCTGTTCACGATGCACGGCACGACGATGGTGTTCTTCGCCGGCATGCCGCTCGTCGTCGCCTTCTTCAACTTCGTCGTGCCCCTGCAGATCGGGGCGCGCGATGTCGCCTTTCCGCGCCTGAACGCGTTCTCCTTCTGGGTCTTCCTCTTCGGCGGCCTCTTCCTCTATGCGAGCGTCCCCCTCCGGATGATGCCCGACGGGGGCTGGTTTGCGTACATGCCGCTGACGAACCGCGAGTATTCGCCGGGTCTCGGCATCGACTTCTACGTCCTCTCGCTCCTGATCTCCGGCGTGGGGTCGATCGCGGGCGGGCTGAACTTCCTCGTCACGATCCTCAACATGAGGGCGCCGGGGATGACGTTCATGAGGATGCCGCTCTTCACCTGGATGGCGCTCATCGTCTCCGCGCTCATCCTGCTCGCCTTCCCGCCCTTCACGGTCGGCCTGATCTTCATGCTCTTCGACCGCAGCTTCGGGACGCACTTCTTCGACGCGGCGGCGGGCGCGGACCCCATCCTCTGGCAGCACCTGTTCTGGGTCTTCGGCCACCCCGAGGTCTACATCCTCATCCTGCCGGCCTTCGGCATCGTATCCGACGTGATCCCGACGTTCTCCAGGAAGATCCTGTTCGGGTATCCCGTCGTCGTCTTCTCGGGCGTGCTCATCGCCTTCCTCGGCTTCGGCGTCTGGGTCCACCACATGTTCTCGGTCGGACTCGGGCCCGTCGTGAACGCGGTCTTCGGCGGGACGACGATGCTCATCGCGATTCCAACGGGGATCAAGATCTTCAACTGGATCGCGACGATGTGGGGGGGGCGTCTGCGCTTCCGAACGGCGATGCTCTACGCGGCCGGACTTGTGGCGACGTTCACGATCGGCGGCCTGAGCGGCGTCATGCACAGTTCGCCGCCGGCGGACCTGCAGCAGACGGATACGTACTTCGTCGTGGCGCACTTCCACTACGTGCTCATCGGCGGCACCGTCTTCGGCCTCTTCTGCGGCTTCTACTACTGGTTCCCGAAGGCGACGGGACGGATGCTGCACGAGGGCCTGGGGAAGGCCCACTTCTGGCTCACTTTCCTCGCGCTGAACGTGACCTTCTTCCCCATGCACTTCTCGGGGCTCCTCGGGATGCCGAGGCGCACCTACACGTACGCGGACGGGCTCGGGCTGGACGTCTTCAATCTGATCTCGACGATCGGGGCTTTCATCTTCACGCTCTCCTTCGTGCCGTTGGTCTGGAATCTGTGGCGCACGTGGCGGCGCGGGGAGGCGGCCGGACGCAACCCGTGGGACGCGTCGACGCTCGAATGGACGACGGCCTCGCCGCCGCCGCACTACAACTTCGCGGAGATCCCGACGGTCGACCGACGGGATCCGCTCTGGCATCCCTACATCGAACCGGAGTCCCGGGTGGAGGGGGATGAACCCGGGGGCGCCATGCCGCGGCGGCAGCCGGACGAGCCGCCGGAGCCGGTGGTCATGCCGAATCCGTCGTACTGGCCGCTCGTACTCGCCGTCGGGATGCTCCTCATGACGATCGGCGCGCTCGGATCGCTCGGGCTCACGCTCTTCGGTCTGTTCGTGACGGCGGTGGGGCTCTTCGCGTGGGCCTTCGAGCCCCCGTTCGGCGAGGTGGCCCACTGATGGAGGGGCCGACCTCGACGGGAATCCCGAACCGCAAGCTCGCGATGTGGACCTTCATCGGGTCCGAGTGCATGCTCTTCGGCACGCTGATCGCCACGTACATGATCTATCGCGGTCGGAACCTCGTGCCGCCCTATCCGCACGACCTCCTGAACATCCCGTTCATCACCGTCACGACCTTCGTGCTCCTGATGAGCAGCCTCATGATGGTGCTCGCGCTCGCGGCGGTGCAGAGAAACGACCTGCGGGCGACGAAGCTGTGGCTCGGCCTGACGGCGCTATTCGGCCTGATCTTCCTCGGCGGCCAGTACTACGAGTTCAGCCACTTCGTTCACGAGGGGCTGCCGCTGTCGAGGAACCTCTTCTCGTCGACCTTCTTCGTCCTGACGGGAACGCACGGGGCCCACGTCGCTGGAGGCGTGATCTGGCTGAGCACGCTCCTCGTGAGGACGGTGAACGGGAAGCTCGACGCCCGCCATGCGGAGACGGTGGAGATCGCCGGTCTCTACTGGCACTTCGTGGACGTCGTGTGGATTATCCTCTTCACCCTCATCTACCTGCTGGTGTGAGGCACACGTGAGTCGCCACTCCGCCGAATCGCACCCGAGCACGCGCCTCTACGTCGCCATCGCGGTGATCCTCGCCGCGCTGACGGCGCTCGAGGTGATGGTGTTCTACATCGAGGCGCTTGCCCCCGTGCTCATTCCAATCCTCCTCGTGATGATGGCGGCGAAGTTCGCGCTCGTCGCGATGTTCTTCATGCACCTGAAATCCGACGGCCCCGTTCTTACGGCCATCTTCGCCTGGGGGGTCTTCATCGCCACGGCCGTCGTGGTCGGATTGATGGCGATCTTCGGCAAGTTCGGCGCCTGATTTCGAGCCGTCAGCGGGTGTCGGGCCGTCAGCGGGCGGGGGTCGCGGAGAGCGCGTAGAGGAAGAGGTTCACGCCCATCCTGATCGCGGATTCCCGCACCTCGGGCGCGTCCCCGTGAACTCCCTCGTCTTCCCAGCCGTCCCCCAGATCGGATTCGAAGCTGTAGTAGACCGCGAGGCGGCCATCGAGGAAGATGCCGAACCCCTGCGCGGGATTCCCGTCGTGCTCGTGAATCTTGGGCAGGCCGTCCGGCATCTCGTAAAAGATCCGGTAGATGCTGTGCTCGAGCGGCACTTCGGCGAGGGGAAGGTCCGGGAAGAGGCGGGCAATCTCCCGGCGAAAGGACTCGTCCAGGCCGTAGTTGTCGTCCACGTGGAGGAAGCCGCCCCCGTACAGGTAGGCGCGCAACCGTTCGATCTCGAGCGCCGTGAAGGACATGTTCCCGTGTCCCGTCGCGTACAGGTACGGGTGGTCGGCGAGGTCGGGATCCGCGGCGCCCACCTCCGCGGGCCGGCCGGCGACCGGAATCCCCGTCCGGGATCGGATCTGCTCGAGGAGGTTGTCGAGGCTCGAGGGGTTCGCGTACCAGTCGCCCCCGCCGTCGTAGCGCAGGCGTGCGATTGTCGGCGGCTCCGTCCGCAGCGACCCGCCCGGCGGCTGCCCGGCGAGGCTCGGACAGGACCCGAGCGCCGCCAACGCGGCGGCGGCGACCGCGACGAATCCGAGCACCATCTGCGGCGTGCGGTCGCCGCGTCGCTGCGGGGCGCGGCAATGAGGACAGATTTTCGTCGCGTCCGGCACGTTGCACCGGCAGCGCCGGCACGGCTTCATACGAACTCCTCCGCCAGGGCTCGACCTGGGTTCATCTTGGCGCCTCGGTCGCATGGCGCGGCACTTCGGCCGCGTGGTGTCCCACCCGTAGATTATCGGTTCGCGCGGTCCGGGGCGAAGGCTTAGGATGTGCCGCGCGACGGGCCGCTTTCCGGCCTGCCGGACCACGAGGACCTGGACGATGCGTCGATACTCGGCCTACGACCCCCCTGAGTACGTCTCCTGGCAGCCGGACCCCGAACTCCTCGAGGAGTACAGGTCGCGCATCCGTGCGGACGACGCCCGCGAGCGAGAGATCGCCGCGCTCCCTCCCGAGGCGTACATCGCCCTGTATCGGGGACTCCTCCGCTTCCGCCTCAGCGATATCGCGCTCACGAGGTGGGTGAAGCAGGGCGTGATCTCGAAGGCGTGGCTCGGTACCGGAGAGGAAGCCGTAACGGTTGGGGCGGTGAACGCGCTCGACCGCCGCGGTTCCGAGGGGGACATCGTGGGTCCCATGATCCGCAACCAGGGGGCGAACCACGAGATGGGCATGCCGATGGCGGAGGTGTTCCGCACCTACCTCGGGACGGCGGACGCCCCCGCGGAGGGACGGGATCTGCACCTGGGGGATCTGCGCTACGGCGTGTGCCCGCCCATCAGCATGGTCGCCACGCTGTCGACGGTCATGAACGGGTTCGCCCTCGCGTTCCGGATTCGCGGAGAGCCCCGCGTGGCGCTGACCTGGGTCGGAGACGGCGCGACGAAACACGGCGAGGCGCACGAGGCGTTCGCCTTCGCGGCATCGCTCGGGCTGCCGATCGTTTTCATCATCCAGAACAACCAGGTGGCGCTGGGTACGCGGCTGGATCAGCACCACGTGCCGCCCGATTTCGCGGCTTGGGGCGCGGCGTACGGGATCCCTTCCGAATCGGTGGACGGGAACCATGTGCTCGAGGTCTACGCGGCAACGCGCGTGGCCGCCGAACGCTGCCGGCGGGGAGAGGGCCCGCAACTCATCGAAGCGCGTACCTTCCGCATGGGAGGGCACGCGACGCACGACGTGCGCGAGGCCCGGGCCATCTTTTCACGTGAGCTGTTCCGGCACTGGGGGCGGCGCGACCCGATCGGACTCTATGAAGAGTACCTGGCGGGGATCGACCTCGGAGTCGCCGGCGCCGGCAGCCTGCGAGACCGGAACCTCCGGAAGCTGGCATTGGTGGAGCGGGAAGTGGAGGCGGAAATCGAGCAGGCCGCAAGCGAGGCCCTGGCGAGCCGTGAGAGCGCGGCACCCCGCGGCGAAACGGTGACGCGCGGCGTGTACGGCGGGGTGTCGGCATGACGGGCGGAGGCGCTCGCCCGCGGCGCTCGGGCACGATCGATGGCGCATCGTGGACGGTGTACGAGGCCGCCCGCGCGCCATCCGGCCTCGGGCTCGGCTACTTCGTCTGCGACGACCCGGAGGTGGCGGACCGACGGACGGCGCTTCCCGCCGGACTCGCCGTGTCGGACCTCGACGACGAGGCCTTCCGCGCGTTGTGGGAGGCGGGACGACCGCTCACGGCGACCGAGCGCCGGGTCGTCGATGGCGACGGAGCGATCTGGCTTGCCCGGAGCATGGGGCCGGTCTGGGCGGAGGGGGGGAGCGCGGCGGATACGGTAGGCCTCCGGCTGTGCTGCGTCAGCGCGCATCGCCCGGTGGTGGAGTTGAACGGCGCCACGCTCTCCGAGATGTCGGACGCTGAACTGATCGCGCGCCTTGGCGCCCCCGAAGGAGTCGCGCCATCCTCCGACTGACGTTTCTCGGAACGGCTTCCTCGCGGCCGACGGTGTCGCGGAACGTTTCGTCGCTCGCCCTGAAGCGCGGGGGGCGGTTGTTTCTTCTCGACTGCGGCGAGGGGACGCAACGGCAGATGATGCGGTACGGGGTGGGCTTTTCCCTCGACGACATCCTCATCACGCACCTTCACTCCGACCACTACCTGGGGCTCGCGGGCCTGCTCCGCACGATGAGCCTCCAGGGGCGCAATGAGCGGCTCCGGATCTGGACGCCGCACGGGACGGGCGAGACGATCCGCGCGCTCCGGGACCTGGGAGGGGATCGTCTGGCCTTCGACGCGACCGTGCACGAACTCCGGGCGGGCGAGGCGGTCGAAGGGGACGGTTTTCGGTTGGAGGCATTCGCGACCGAGCATACCCGGCGCTCGCTCGGATACGCCCTGATCGAGGATGTCCGTCCCGGAAGGTTCGATGTGGCGGCGGCCCGTGAAATGGGGGTCCCCGAGGGTCCGCTCTTCGGCCGTCTTCATCGCGGGGAGAGTGTGGATCTCGAGGACGGTCGGCGCGTCCACCCCGCGGAGCTCGTGGGTCCGCCGCGGCCGGGCAGGAAGGTCGTGTACACGGGGGACACGCGTCCCTCCGCCGAAACCGTCCGGGTCTCGCGCGACGCCGACGTCCTCGTGCATGAGGCGACGTTCACGGAGGAGGAACGGGGTCGGGCGCAGGAAACCGGCCACTCCACCGCCGCCGCCGCGGCCCGGGTCGCGCGCGAGGCGGGCGTGCGGCGGCTCGTTCTGACGCACATCAGCGCCCGCTACGCCGAGCGGCCGGCACAACTGCTCGAGGAGGCGCGCACCGTCTTCCCCCGGGCGGAACTCGCGCGCGACGGCTGGTCCACCGACGTCTCCTTCGCTGACGCGGAGCCCGGAGATCCGGACCCTTGATCCGGGTGCGCGTACCCGGGGACAAGTCGATCTCCCACCGCGCCGCGCTAATCGCGCCGCTCGCCTCGTCGGCCTCCGTCGTGCGCGGTCTCTCGGACGGCGCCGATGTGCGCGCCAGCGTGCGAGCGATGCAGCGGCTCGGTGCCGCCGTCGAGTGTGAGGAGGAGGAGGGGCGCGGCCTCACGATCCGCTGTGCGGGCGGCGGGCTCGACGTTACCTCGGCTCCGCGGCTCGACTGCGGGAACAGCGGGACGACGGCGCGCCTCCTCGCCGGGATCCTGGCGGGTTCCGGCGTCGCGGCCGTCCTGGATGGCGATCCATCGCTTCGCAGCCGTCCCATGCGCCGCGTCATCTATCCGCTGCAGGCCATGGGGGCACGGGTCGAGTACGACGGGGAGCCGGAGCGCCTTCCCGTGCGGTTTCGAGGGCGAGCCACGGGGACGTTGAGGACGCTGCGCCACCGCGGCCGGGTCGCCAGCGCCCAGGTCAAGTCGGCCATCCTTCTCGCCGGCGTGCTGGCCCGCGTCCGGGTCGAGGTCAGCGAGCCCGCCCTCTCCCGGGACCACACCGAGCGCATGCTGGCCGGGATGGGGGTGCCGCTCGCATTCGACGCCGGGCGGACCGGGGCGGGGGAGGTGCGCTTCGATCCATCGGATTGGGAGGGTGCGCTCGAGGGTCTCCGCATGACCGTTCCCGGCGATCCGTCCTCGGCGGCCTTCCTCATCGGGGCGGCGCTCCTCGGCGGCCGCACGGTGAGGGTGGCGGACGTGGCGGCCAACCCCGGCCGCATCGGATTTCTTTCCGTGCTCGAAGAGATGGGGGCCGGCGTCGACCGGGACCCCGCACCGACGGAGGGCGGGGAACCGCGGGAGGCGTGGACCGTGCATCCCCCCGACGACCTGCGGGCGTTCTCGATCGGCGGCGACCTGATCCCGCGCGTGATCGACGAGATTCCGCTCCTCGCCGTCCTCGCCGCCCGAGCGCGGGGCCGTTCGGAAATTCGCGACGCCGCCGAGTTGCGCGTGAAGGAGAGCGACCGCCTCGCCGTCCTGGCCCGGACGCTCGGGAAACTCGGCGTCGTCGTGGAGGAAAGGCCGGACGGCCTCACGATCCAGGGCCGTGCCGGGCGGCTGCGCGGCGATGTCGACGCGCACGGCGACCACCGGATCGCCATGGCGTTCGGGGTTCTCGACGCGGCGGGAGACGCCGACCTGCGGATCGACGACCAGGCGTGCGCGGACGTCTCGTATCCGGATTTCTGGGACGCCCTGGAGCCTTTCCGTCGCGGTTCACGCGGAGGGTCTCTTCCGCGAACGGGACGGGTGATCGCGGTGGACGGCCCCGCCGCTTCCGGCAAGAGCAGTACGGCGCGGAGCGTGGCCCGACGACTCGGCTTCGTGCATGTGAACTCCGGACTGCTCTACCGGGCGATCACCTGGTGGGCGCTCGACAGGGGCATCGCCGAAGACGAGCCGTCGATCGAGGCTGCGGTGCCCGGGCTCGACGTCGATCTCGTCCCCGCGGACGACGGGTTCGATGTATCCGTTGCGGGGACCCGGCCCGGCCGCGGTCTCGAATCGTCCGAGGTGACCGCGCGGGTGTCCGCCGTTTCCACGCTTCCGGCGGTTCGGGATGTCGTGCTGGAGCGGCTGCGCCGGGCGGGCCGCCGCCACGAGATCGTCTGCGAGGGACGCGACATCGGCACCGCCGTCTTCCCCGACGCGGAGCTAAAGGTCTTCCTCGTGGCGGACGTCGGCGAGAGAGCCCGCCGTCGACTGCGCCAGCGCGCCGCTCCCTTCACGGAGGACGACCTCGAGCGCGAGGTCCGGCGGATCGACGCGCGCGACCGGCTGGATCGATCGCGTCCCCTGTCCCCGCTCCGGCGAGCGCCCGACGCGATCGAGATCGACACGACCTCCATGTCCCCGGGCCGCGTCGTGGACGCGATCCTCGAGCTTGCGGCCTCCGCTTTCCGTTGACGCTCCCCCAGCGCGAATCTAAGTTAGCCTACTGTTCGAGGACCGTGGCGGAAAAAGTGGCGCTTCGCCCCGGATCCTGTGGAGACCCGACACCAGGGGATCGGCCGGCGGCTGGGCGGAGATGGTGATGCTCGGTCGGGGTCGATTCTTTTTTGCCACGAGGCCCGGCGGGACGCACCGTTGGCCCCGCGCGGGAGCTTGATTCCCTATGCCCGACGACACGAACCCTCAGACCGAAGTCCCCGAGACCGAAGTCCCCGAGACGGACATCCCCGAGACCACGGACGCGTCGACGGAAATCGACGACGCCGCTCAGGAAGAGGTGGAGGTGGCCGTCGCGACGCCGCCGGCCGCTTTCGAGCCCAGTGCCATCGATCTGGATCTCGATGCGGATCCCCGGGATGACTCCCAGCACGATCAGGCCGAGTACGCCGAACTCTACGCGCTCTACGAAGACACCCTCAGTCGCATCACCGAAGGTGAGATCGTCTCCGCGCAGGTCATCGGAAAGACGGAGACGGACATCATCCTGGATGTCGGCTTCAAGTCCGAAGGAGCCGTCCCGCTCGAAGAGTTCGCGGATCCGGACGAAGTTGAGATGGGCGATTCCGTCGATGTCCTCCTCGAGAGCCTCGAGGATGAGGAAGGCGTCGTCGTCCTCTCGAAGAAGAAGGCGGATTTCCTCCGCGTCTGGGAGAAGATCAAGGACGCCTTCGACAACAACCGTCCCGTGCAGGGGCGCATCAAGCGGAAGATCAAGGGTGGCGTGACGGTCGATCTCATGGGGGTCGACGCGTTCCTGCCCGGATCCCAGATCGCGCTTCGCCGCGTACCCAACGTCGACGACCTTCTGGGCGACGAATACGACTTCAAGATCCTCAAGCTCAACAAGCGCCGCCGGAACATCGTGGTGAGCCGTCGCGTCCTTCTCGAAGAGGAGCGGGCAGGGAAGCGAGAGGAACTCAAGAAGGAGCTGTCCGTGGGCGACGTGCGCCCCGGCATCGTCAAGAACATCACGGACTTCGGCGCTTTCATCGACCTCGGCGGGATGGACGGCCTCCTCCACATCACCGACATGTCCTGGGGGCGCATCGGCCATCCGTCGGAAGTCTGCGAGATCGGCCAGTCGCTCGAGATCAAGATCCTCGACATCGACTGGGACCGGGAGAGGATCTCGCTCGGCCTCAAGCAGCTTCAGGAGTACCCCTGGAAGAACGTGGCCGAGAAGTATCCGGTCGGGACGCGCGTGCTGGGCCGGGTCGTCTCGATTACGAACTACGGCGCCTTCGTCGAACTCGAGCGCGGGATCGAGGGTCTCGTCCACATCTCCGAGATGTCTTGGACCCGCAACGTCCGCCATCCCTCCCAGCTCGTCGGCATCAACGACAAGGTCGAATGCGTCGTGCTGCGCGTCGATGAGGAGGCACAGAAGATCTCGCTCGGGATGAAGCAGGTGGAGGAGGACCCGTGGTTGGCGCTGCCGGCGCAGTACCCGCCGGGGACGAAGATCCGCGGGCTGGTCCGCAACCTCACGTCCTTCGGCGCCTTCGTGGAGGTCGAGGCGGGAATCGACGGCCTCGTCCATATCTCCGACATGAGCTGGACGCGGCGGGTGCAGCATCCGGCCGAGGTGCTCCGGAAGGGGGAGGAGGTCGATGTCGTCGTGCTCTCGATCGATCCCGACCAGAAGCGGATCTCCCTCGGTTTGAAGCAGGTGCAGGAAGATCCCTGGTATCAGCTTGCGCAGGCGTACCAGCCGGGACGGGAAGTGGCGGGCTCGATCACGCGTCTGCTCGAGAAGGGCGTCGTCGTGGACCTCGGGAGCGATCTCGAAGGATTCGTGCCGATCTCGCAACTCGGGGTGGAGGCGCCGGTCACCGAGCCCGCCGACCACTTTGACGAGGGACATCGGCTGGAACTGCGCGTACTCGAGACGGATCCCATCAACCGTCGCATCGTTCTTGCCGTCGTGGACGCACCCGATGTCCCGTACGCCGCCGAAGAGGTAGAGTACGAGAACATGGCGGCGTCGAAGTCGGGCTCCGCGGCGGATGACACGGACGAGGGGGAGCAGTCCGATTCCGGTGGTGAGGCAGGGGAGTAGCCCCTTCCGCGAGCGGCGCAGGGCAGCGCGGAGACGCGTAGCCCTCGGTTGCGGCGCCGTGCTGGTCGCGGCCGCGGGTTGTGCGTTCATCGCCGGCAACCCACCCGTCGAGATGGCCACGTCGAGCACCGTGGATCGGGAAGGGGCGCAGGCCGCACTCCGCCTCGCCGAGTCCGACTACGAGCAGGGACGCTTCGCCGCCGCCGCGGCGCGCGCGGACTCCCTCGACGCCGCATGGCGTGAACTGGGATCTCTCCGGGGCCTCGCGGACCGGGCCCTCTCCGTGGCGGGTCGGGCGCTGGAGGCACAGAGGCTCCCGGGCGCCGCCGCGGATCGTTACGGCAGGCTCCTCGCGCGGGGGCCCGCCTCAACCCTGGGAACGGCCACTCTGGAGCGACTGGTTCGGATCCTCTCCGACACCGGCCGCGAGCCCGAAGCGGTCGCTGCGATCCTCTCCGCGCCCCAGGGACTGGAGACGATGGGCGCGGAGGATCTCCGCCGGTTGACCGGCGCCCTCACGACCCAGGAATTACGCTCGTTGACCGGGAACTTCCCGCCGGAGACGGCTGCGGCCGCGATCGTTCATACCCAACTCATCCGCCTGCTCATCGTCGAGGAGCAGGGGGACGAAGCGAGGCGTCTGGCCGCCCGCGTCCTGGAGGGGGAGCCCGCCGAACCGGAGCGGGTCACGGCGGAGATGATCGTCGAAGCGGGAACGGATCTCGGCAGCGGCAGCGCGCGCATCGGCGCGATCCTCCCGCTCACGGGGGACCTCGCGGCTCTGGGCCGGGTGCTGCGCGAGGGGATCGAACTCGCGGTCGAGCGATACCGTGACGAGCGCCCGGCCGGCTTCGATGTCGAACTCATCTTCGTCGATGACGAATCGAATCCGGAGAACACGGCGGGTCTCGTGCGGTCGCTCGAAGGACAGGACGTGGTCGCGATCCTGGGTCCGCTTCGCTCCGAGTCGTTCGCGGCGGCGTCGCGGGCCCGCGGGAATCAGAGATTGCCGATCATCAGCCCCACGGCGACGGACGTGCTGAGGCCCGCGTCGGCGACCTATACGCTCTACGATGCGGGGACGCGCGTCTCGGATGTGGCGCGGGAACTGGCGCGCTGGACGCTGGAGGATCTGCGGCTCCGCCGGGTCGCCGTCCTCGAGCCGGATGGGGTCGGGCTCGGAGGCGCGATCGATGCGTTCACGCGAACGATCCGGGAGAACGGCGGCCTGCTCGTGGGGCACGAACGCTACGATCCCGGGGTCACGACCTTCCAGGCACCCATCGAAGCCGTCGCGGCCTCGGAGCCCGACGTCGTCTTCGCGCCGGCGGCGTCCGTGTCCGGCGTCCTCGCCATCGCGCCTCAACTCTTCTATTACGGGCTCTACAACGTGATCGTGATGGGGAGCGGGGCCTGGGCCGAGCCGGCCGCGTTGCGCCGCCTCGAACGCTTCGCGACGGACCATCGCGTGATCGGTCTCGCGACGGACCGCGTCAGCCCGGGTACGCCGTGGCGGCGATTCGTCGCGGATTATGAGAGACGATACCGAAAGGCGTTGCGGGACAACATTATGCCGGCTCTGGCACACGATGCGACGCTCCTGGTTCTTTCCGCTCTCGATGGCGCGAGACTGCCGATCCCGGCCGCGCTCGCGGCATACCTCGAATCGGGACCGGAAGTCGAGGGCGTTACGGGCCGTCTGCGTCCCGTTGCCGAGCGGTCGGTCGTACGGCGCTCCACGGAGATCCGCATGCTGGTGGACGGTTCGCCCGTGGAGGCGGACAGAGAGGAACTTCTCAGCTGGCTGGCAGAGGTGCGTGCGGCGCCGTCTCCCTTTGCGCCGCGTGACTCGCTGCGCGTGGACACCCTGCGCGCGGACACGCGGTCCCGGGTGCGAACGGCGAGCATCCGGTGAGCATGCGCGAGAAGGTGGCCGAACTCGAGGCCCGATCCGAGCGGGCCGCGCGCGGGGACCCGGATCGGCTCGCCCGCCAGCACGCGCGCGGCAAGCTGGGCGCCAGGGAGCGCCTCGAGATCCTCCTCGACGAGGGGAGCTTCGTGGAGTTCGACCGCTTCGTCGAGCACCGCTGCACGGACTTCGGGCTTGAAGATCGGCGCATCCCCGGCGACGGCGTCATCACCGGCTACGGCCGCATCGACGGACGGACCGTCTATGTGTTCAGCCAGGATTTTACGGTCTTCGGAGGCTCGCTCTCGGAAGCGCACGCCGGCAAGATCGTGAAGGTCCTGGATCTCGCGACGCGGAACGGGACCCCCTTCATCGGCATCAACGACTCGGGTGGCGCACGGATTCAGGAAGGGGTCGCCTCGCTCGGCGGCTACGCGGACATCTTCCTCCGAAACACGCTGGCGTCGGGCGTGATCCCGCAACTGAGCGCGATTCTGGGGCCATGTTCCGGAGGCGCGGTCTACAGCCCCGCCATCACGGACTTCGTGTTCATGGTGGACGGAGTGAGCCACATGTTCATCACGGGCCCCGGCGTCGTGAAGACGGTGACGCACGAGGACGTGACGTTCGACGAACTCGGCGGCGCCGCCGTGCACGCGAGCCGGTCCGGCGTGGCACACTTCCGGTCGGCGACCGAGGTCGAGGCGCTCGGGGCCGTGCGCCGCCTCCTGTCCTATCTGCCTTCGAACAACCAGGAGACGCCCCCGTGGCGGGAGACGACGGACCCGGCGGACCGGGCCGACGCGGCGCTTCTCGAGATCGTGCCCGACGACCCGAAGCTCCCGTACGACATGTTGGACATCATCCGTCGCGTCGTCGACGCCGACAGCCTGATGGAGGTTCACGCCGAGTACGCCCGCAACATCATCACGGGCTTCGCCCGACTCGGGGGGAACGCCGTGGGCATCATCGGCAACCAGCCCGCGGTCCTCGCCGGCGTCCTGGACAGCGATGCGAGCATCAAGGCCGCGCGGTTCGTCCGCTTCTGTGATGCGTTCAACGTTCCGCTGGTGACCTTCGAGGATGTGCCCGGCTTTCTCCCGGGACTGAGGGAGGAGCACGAGGGCATCATACGAAACGGCGCGAAGCTCCTCTTCGCGTACTGCGAGGCGACGGTGCCGAAGCTCACCGTCATCACGCGCAAGGCCTACGGCGGCGCGTACGACGTCATGTCGTCCAAGCATATCCGGGGCGACCTCAACCTCGCCTGGCCGAGCGCGGAGATCGCGGTGATGGGCGCGAAGGGCGCGGTGGAGGTCCTCTTCCGGCGCGAGATTGCCGCGGCCGAGGACCCCGTGGCGCGCACGGCCGAACTCGAAGCGGAATATCGGGCGAAGTTCGCCAACCCCTATCTCGCCGCCGAACGCGGGTTCATCGACGATGTGATCGACCCCCGCGAGACGCGCGGGCGTCTCGTTTCGGGGCTCGAAGCCATGGCCGAGAAGCGCGATCGCAACCCGCCCAGGAAGCACGGCAATATCCCGTTGTGAACCCCTCCGAGGCCGGATGTTCGACAAAGTTCTGATCGCGAACCGCGGCGAGATCGCGGTTCGGATCATCCGTGCGTGCCACGAGGAAGGCCTCGGGACGGTCGCGGTCTACTCCGATGTGGATCGCCGGGCCCCCCACGTGCTTCTCGCGGGCGAGGCGGTCCGGATCGGGGGGGCCGCCGCCGCGGAGAGCTACCTGTCGATCGACAGGCTCCTCGCGGCCGCGGAGGAGACGGGGGCGGGGGCGGTCCATCCGGGGTACGGCTTTCTGGCCGAGAACGCCGGTTTCGCTCGCGCCGTCGAAGCGAGGGGTCTCGTGCACATCGGACCTCCCGCCGACGCGATCGAAATCATGGGCGACAAGACGCGGGCCCGGGCCCGGATGGAGGGAGCCGGGGTGCCCGTGATACCGGGCAGCGCCCCGCTCGATTCCGCGCGCGACGCCATCCTCGAAGCTGAGCGGATCGGGTTCCCCGTCCTCCTGAAGGCGGCGGCCGGCGGCGGCGGCAAGGGCATGCAGGTCGTCTCCGACGAGGAGCAGATGGCCGGAGCGTTCGGGCGCGCGACGCGGGCGGCGCAGAGCGCCTTCGGCGACGGACGCGTGTTCGCGGAGCGCTTCCTCGGTTCCCCCCGGCACATCGAGATCCAGGTGCTCGCCGACGAAGAGCGAACCGTGGACTTCGGCGAGCGGGAGTGCTCGATCCAGCGGCGACACCAGAAGCTGATCGAAGAAGCGCCCTCCACGGCGATCGATGATGCGCTCCGGCGCCGAATGGCGGAGGTCGCCGTGCGGGCGGCGGAGGCGGTCGGCTACCGCGGCGCGGGCACGGTCGAGTTTCTGGTCGAAGAGGGCGAGTTCTTCTTCCTCGAAATGAACACCCGGATTCAGGTCGAGCATCCCGTGACGGAACTCGTCACCGGCGTGGACCTCGTCCGTCAGCAACTGCGCGTCGCACGGGGGCTCCCGTTGCTCGGCGGCGGCGAGCCGCCCACCGCCCGCGGGCACGCGATCGAGTGCCGGATCAACGCGGAGGATCCGGCCGCCGGATTCCTCCCATCCATGGGTCGAATCGACCGCCTCGAAGTGCCGACGGGGCCCGGCGTACGCTGGGATGGCGGGATCCGGAACGGGTCGGACGTCGGTCCGCACTACGACTCGCTGCTCGGCAAGCTGGTCGTCCACGCCTCGGATCGGGACGCTGCGATCCGGCGCATGCGGTCCGCGCTCGAGGGGCTCGTCATCGGCGGCGTCGAGACGACGGTCCCCTGGCACCTCGCGGTGATGGACGAAGCCGACTACCGGGCGAACGATCTCTCCATCCGGTACGTGGAGGAGCACCCCGGACTCGGAGGGGCCGCGGACCCCGGGCTGCGCGACGTGGCCATGGCGGCCGCGGTGCTCCTCGCGGATGAGGATCGGCCGCGGGTGGTTGCCGGCGGTGCGCGGCGCTCCCGCGACGGAGCGAACGGGTTGTCGGCGTGGATGCGCGCGGATCGGGAGTGGTGAAGCCGTCATGAAGTACCATGTCGAGGTGGATGGCGCGGGCTTCGAGGTCGAACGGCTGGTCTCCGGGCTGCGCCTGAACGGTTCGGAGCGGGCAGCGGAGTTCGCGTGGCTGGCGGATGGTGAAATCCAGCTCACCCTGGATGGCGCGAACCACCGCGTGTTCGCGCGCCGGACGCCCGCCGGGTGGCGGCTGACCGTGCGCGGCCGGACCTTCGACGTCACGGTGGAGGACGAACGTACCCGGGCGCTCCGCGCACTGGCCGATCAGGGCGCGGGGGGGCGGGGACCGCAGGAGTTGCGCGCGCCGATGCCGGGGCTGATCACGCGGGTCCTCGCGGAAGCCGGGCAGCGCGTGAGCGCCGGCGATGGACTGGTCGTGATCGAAGCCATGAAGATGGAGAACGAATTGCGCGCCCGTGGACCGGGAACGGTGGCCGAAATCGAGGTCCGCGCCGGCGATGTCGTGGATCGCGACCAGGTTCTCGTGACGCTCGAGGCGGAGACCCGGTGAACGCACGGCGCCCGGTCTTCTCCACCACGAGCGGGACCGAAATCGATCCGGTCTACGAGGCGGGCGATGCGAACCCGGATCGGGCCTTGCCCGGCGAGTTCCCCTACACGCGCGGCGTGTACCCCACGATGTACCGCGGGCGGCTATGGACGATGCGCCAGTACGCCGGCTTCGGCACGGCCGCGGCGACGAACGCGCGCTTCCGCTATCTGCTGGAATCCGGACAGACCGGTCTCTCCGTTGCCTTCGACCTTCCGACTCAGATGGGCTACGACTCCGACGATGCCAGGGTGCGGGGAGAAGTCGGACGGGTCGGCGTGGCGATCGACTCGATCGAAGACATGCACCGGCTGTTCGAGGAGATCCCGCTCGAACGCGTCTCGACGGCGATGACGATCAACGCCACGGCGCCCGTGCTCCTCGCGATGTACGCAGGCGTGGCCCGGGAACGGGGTATCGATCCGGCCGTCCTCCGGGGCACGCTCCAGAACGACGTGCTGAAGGAGTTCATCGCGCGGGGGACGTACATCTATCCGGTGGAGCCCAGCCTCCGGTTCGTGACGGACGTATTCGACTTCTGCTCCCGTAAGATGCCGCGCTGGCGCTCGATCTCCATCAGTGGGTACCACATTCGCGAGGCCGGCGCGACGGCGGCCCAGGAGCTGGCCTTCACGATCGCCAACGGTCTCGAGTACGTGAGCCGCGCCATCGAGCGTGGGTTGGAGATCGACGACTTCGCTCCCGGGCTCAGCTTCTTCTTCTCGGCCGACCGGCTGTTCTTCGAAGAGGTTGCAAAGTTCCGCGCCGCCCGCCGCATGTGGGCCCGGCTCATGCGGGACCGCTTCGGAGCCGCGGAAGAGAGCTGTCGACTGAAGTTCCACACCCAGACGTCGGGGGCGGCGTTGACGGCCCAACAGCCGTTGAACAACGTCGTGCGCGTCGCCGTTCAGGCGCTCTCCGCGGTTCTGGGGGGGACGCAGTCGCTGCACACGAACAGCTACGACGAAGCGCTCTCGCTTCCCGGAGCGGACGCGGCCCGCCTCGCGCTCCGCACGCAGCAGGTCCTGGCGGCCGAAACCGGTGTCGGAGACACCGTCGACCCCCTGGGGGGCTCCTACTTCGTGGAGTCGCTCACGGACGACATCGAGGCGCGGGCCCGGGAGTATCTCGCTCGCGTCGAGGAACTGGGCGGCCCCGTGCAGGCGATCGACTACATGAGGGAGGAGATCCACCTCGCCGCCCGCCGCCATCAGGAGGCGATCGAGAGCGGCGAACTCGAGGTGGTCGGCGTGAACCTGCACGCGGATGCCGAACCGGTCGAAATGCCGAAGGCGCCGGATTTTGCTCGACTGGCGGATGAACAACGCCTGCGGCTCACGCGGCTCAGGGCGGAGAGGAGCGACGCGGACGTGGAAGCGGCGCTGGCGGGGATCCGGCGAGCGGCGGCCGGAGATGCTAACCTCCTGCCCGTTCTGATCGACGCCGCCAGGCGCCGCGTGACTCTGGGCGAGATCAGCCACGCGCTGCGCGAGGTGTGGGGAGAATACCGGCCCGGCTAGCGGTCCGCGGCGTAACGCCGCGGGCACGTCGACGTTCCACGGATGGATCCAGGGGCACGAGTGCCAACGTACGAATACAGATGTCGCAGTTGTCGACACGAATTCGAGCGGTTCCAGCGCATGTCGGACCCGGCGATCCGCCTCTGTCCGTTGTGTGGGGAAGAGCAGGTGGAGCGGCTCATCTCGTCGGGAGGCGGGATCGTCTTCAAGGGGCCGGGTTTCTACGCCACCGACTATCGGCAGGCGCCGGAGGACGGCGGGAAGTCCGCGGCCGCCAAGGCCTCGGGCGATGCCTCCTCCGGGTCGCCGGAAAGCGCCTCGTCCACGTCCGATGGCGCCTCCTCCGGGTCGCCGGACGGCGGGTCCGACTCGTGACGCGCGACGCCGGGCTGACTCGGCTCTCCGAGGCGCTCGAATCCGCCCTTTCGGCCGCGGGGGCTCCGGAGGGCTTCTCCCCGGGGTTGGAACGGCCGCGGGATCCGACGCACGGAGACTGGGC
The DNA here is from genome assembly GCF_947581785.1 of Candidatus Palauibacter polyketidifaciens. NCBI lineage: Bacteria > Pseudomonadati > Gemmatimonadota > Gemmatimonadia > Candidatus Palauibacterales > Candidatus Palauibacteraceae > Candidatus Palauibacter > Candidatus Palauibacter polyketidifaciens. The sequence continues at coordinate 49,399 of NZ_CANPVO010000014.1, forward strand.
GTCCAACGCGGCGCTCGTGCTCGCGAAGAGACTGGGCCAGCCTCCCCGGGCACTCGCGGCGCGCGTCTGCGAACTGATCGATCCCGCGGCCGCCGGCATCGCGGCGGTGGAAGTCGCGGGCCCGGGATTCCTGAACTTCCGGCTCTCCGATCAATCCATCTGGCCCCGACTGACGGAGGTCATCGAGGCGGGCCGTGACTGGGGACGGACACAGGCTTCACCCGCGCTCCGCGTCAACGTGGAGTTCGTTTCCGCCAACCCGACGGGGCCGCTGCATGTGGCCCATGGTCGTGGCGCGGCGCTCGGGGACGCGGTCGCGTCGCTGCTGGAGTGGGCCGGACACGACGTGACGCGCGAGTTCTACGTGAACGACGCGGGACGGCAGATCGAACTCCTCGGCGAATCCGTCGAGGCACGCTACGAGGAAACGGCCGGGCGGCCGGCGACGGTTCCCGAAGGCGGGTATCACGGCGAGTACGTGCGCGATGTCGCGCTGACGATTCGAGACGCCGCCGGCCCGGGGTTTCTCGCCTCGCTCCCGCCGGAAGCGCGCCAGGCGCACTTTCGGCGCGAAGCGGTGCGACTGCTCCGCGAGGAACAGGCGGCGGACCTGTCGCGCTTCGGCGTTGACATGGATCTGTTTTACTCCGAGCGCTCGCTCTACGAGTCCGGAGCGATAGACCACCTCCTGGAGGCGCTGGAGGACGGCGGCCTCATCTATCGCTCGCAGGGGGCGACCTGGCTTCGGACCTCCGGTTACGGCGACGAGAAGGACCGGGTCCTCATCAAGAGCGACGGCTCGTTCACCTATTTCCTGCCGGATCTCGCCTATCACCTCGACAAGGCGCGGCGCGGCTTCGACATCGCGATCGACGTCTGGGGTGCGGATCATCAGGGCCACGAGAAGCGCATGCTGGCGGCCCTGTGCGGCCTGTCGTGCCCGGACCTGCTCGAGGTCCTGATCATCCAGCTCGTCACCGTCCTGCGCGACGGCAGGGAAGTCCGGATGAGCAAGCGGGCCGGACGCTTCGTGACGCTGGGCGAACTCGTGGAGGAGACGGGTCCGGACGTGGCGCGGTATTTTTTCCTCATGCGCCGCGCGGAGGTCCATCTCAACTTCGATCTCGACCTCGCTCTGGATACGTCGGATGCGAATCCGGTCTACAAGGTGCAGTACGCGCATGCGCGCATGTGCAGCGTGTTCCGCAGGGCGGAGGTCGTCGCCGACGACGTTCCGGCCTTCGTCGAGGTTCCAGACGGCTTCGGCACCCCGGCCGAGCGTGAAGTCGCCCTCTCCGTCCTGAGGCTTCCCGAGGTCATCGCGGCGGCCGCAACGAGCCGCGCCCCGCACCTGGTCTGTGCGTACCTGGAGGAGACGGCGGGGCTCGTGAACGCCTGGTATCACCAGGGGAACCTGGATCCGGCGCAGAGAATCCTGGCGGACGTGCCGGAGCGGGCGGCGAGAATCCGGCTCGCGCGCGCGGTTCAGCTCACACTGCGCAACGGGCTGCGGGCGCTCGGCCTCTCCGCCCCCGAAACCATGACCCGGGAGGCGAAGTGAACGTCCGCGCCACCGGAAACGGCGCCGGCGGGACCGGAGCGGGGTCGATCCTCGTCGTGGGCAGCGTCGCGCTGGATGAGATTTCGACCCCCGCCGGACACCAGGAGGACGTGGTCGGCGGGACGGCGGTCAACTTCAGCGCCGCGGCCTCGCTGTTCGCGCCGGTCCAGCTCGTCGGGGTCATCGGCGACGACTATCCGACGGGCGAACTCGACTTCCTCCGGCGCAGGAGCGTGGATCTGTCGGGGCTCGAGCAGCGATCCGGCCGCAGCTTCCGGTGGGGCGGCCTCTATCACCGGGACATGAATACGAGGGACACGACCTTCACCGAGCTGGGGGTTTTCGCGGACTTCCATCCGACGATTCCCGACGCCTTCCGGAGTGCGCCCTGGGCCTTTCTGGGCGCCATCGACCCCGCACTTCAGCTCGAGGTGCTGGATCAGATCGAGTCGCCCGTGCTCGCGGCGTGCGACACGATGAACTACTGGATCGACGGGACGCCGGAGCGTCTCGCCGACGTCATCGCAAGGATTGACCTGATCACCCTGAACGATGAAGAGGCGAAACAGCTTTCGGGGGAGCACAACCTGGCCCGGGCCGCGCGCTGGATTCAGAGCCGGGGCCCGCGCCACGTCGTGATCAAGAAGGGGGAGCACGGAGCCGTGCTCCTCACGAGCGACGGTTTCTTCATCACCCCCGGCTTCCCGCTCGACGACGTGGTGGACCCCACCGGAGCCGGCGATGCGTTCGCGGGCGGTTTGATCGGGTATCTGGCGCGCTGCGGTTCGATTGCGGGACCCGCGTTGAGGCGCGCCGTCGTGTACGGTTGTGCGCTCGGTTCCTTCGCGTGCGAGGCCTTCGGCGCGCGCCGTATGGTGACGCTCACGATGGCCGAAGTGGAGGACCGGGTGCGAAGCTTCGGGACGCTCACCAGATTCGATGTGCCAGCAGACCGTGGCAAGACCCTGCGTTAGCGCCGAGAGCGGTGAAGCGCTCGCCTGACAAGGAGCGACGAGGGAGCATGGCAGAGCTATGTGACCGAGGAGCGACGCAGAGCGCAGCGTTTCAGGCGAGATGCAGCACCGCTCGAACGCAGCGGGGTTTTTGCCGCGGCCTGCCAACCCCGCGGGTGGAAGCATGAAGAGAACATGAACGACGGATTGACGTACCGGGACGCGGGCGTGAACCTCGAGGCGGCCCGCGCGACGAAAGCCCGGCTCTCCCGGCTCGTCCGGGGGACCCGGACGGAGGCCGTGAGTTCGGACTTCGGCTCGTTCGGAGGCCGGTTTCGGGCGACGCCCGGCCGGGAACTCGTCGCGAGCGCCGACGGCGTGGGGACGAAGCTGAAGATTGCCTTCATGGCGGATCGCCACGACACGGTGGGCGCCGATCTCGTGAACCACTGCGTCAACGACATCCTCGTCGAAGGCGCGCGGCCTCTCATCTTCATGGACTACGTCGCCTGCGGCGTGCTGGATCCGGACACCGTGACGAGCGTCGTCTCGGGACTCGCCGCCGCCTGTCGCGCGAACGAATGCGCGCTGCTCGGGGGAGAGACCGCGGAGATGCCGGATTTCTATGCGCCGGGAGAATACGACCTCGCGGGATTCGTGGTGGGCGAGATCGCATACCCGGAGGTAACCCGCAGAGATCTGGAGCCGGGGGACCTTCTCATCGGACTCGCATCGAGCGGCGTGCATACGAACGGCTACAGCTTCGTGCGGGCCCTCTTCTTCGACCGCCTGGGACTCGGGGCCCACGACGCCTTCCCGGGGACCGGGGACTCCGTCTCGGACGTCCTCCTGCGTCCCCACCGCAGTTACCTGTCGATCCTCGAGCCCAGCCTCCAGGCAGGCCGCGTGCGGGCGCTCGCCCACATCACGGGGGGCGGGATCCCGGGGAACGTGGACCGGGTCATCGGCCCGGACCTCGATGCGGTGGTGCGCTCCGACAGTTGGGTGCGCCCGCACGAGTTCGACGTGATCGCGCGCGAAAGCGGGGCGGACGAGGCGGAGCTCTTCTCCACCTTCAACATGGGCGTGGGGATGGTTGCGGTCGTACGGGATGCGGAGGCCGGCGGCGTGCTCGAGCAGGTTCGCGACTCCGGGTGTGAGGCCTTCCTGTGCGGTGAACTCGTCGCGGGCAGCGGCAGGGTGCACCTGGTGACTTCGTGACGGCGCGGGGATTCGACCCCATCGCCGGGGCGCCGCCGAGCCGCACCGAGGACCTCCGCCACATGCGCGAGGCGCTGGCCGTGGCGCCGCGAGGACAGGGCCGGGTGTCGCCCAACCCGCTCGTGGGCGCCGTTGTGGCCCGCGGGAACCAGGTGTTCGGCACGGGATGGCACGCGGAATACGGCGGCGACCATGCGGAAGTCATGGCGCTGCGGGAGGCCGGGTCGCGCGCGGCGGGCGCCACGCTGTACGTCACGCTCGAGCCGTGCCGCCACACCGGGCTGACACCCCCGTGCACCACGGCGATCATCCGCTCCGGCGTGCGCCGCGTCGTGATCGCCTGCCGGGACCCCAATCCGGAGGCGCGTCACGGGGCGGAGGAGCTGCGGCAGGCCGGACTGGACGTCGAGATCGGGATCGAGGCAAACGCCGCAAAACGGCTGAACGCGGCCTTCCTCTGGTTTCACCGGCAGTGGGTGCCCTTCGCTTCGCTCAAACTCGCGCTGTCGCTCGATGCGAAGCTCGGGGCGGAAAGCGTTCGCACGCCGGTGACCGGCATCCGGGCGCTGGACGAGGTGCACCGTCTCCGTTCCTGTCACGATGCGATCCTGATCGGCTCCAACACGATCGCGATCGATGACCCGTTGCTCACCGCCCGCGGCGAGGTCCTGCCGAGGGTGCCGCCGGTACGGGCCGTCCTGGACACCACGCTCAGACTCCGCCCGTCGAGTCAGCTCGTGCGCACGGCCGCCCAGGCACCCGTATGGGCCTTTGCGGATCCGGACTCGGACGGCTTCCAGGAGCGCGCGGATCCGCTCCGCGAAGCCGGCGTGGAAGTCATCGGAGTGCCCCGGAGCGAGGACCACAGACTGGATCTGAGCGCCGTCTGGAACGAACTGGCCATTCGCGGCGTGCTCTCCGTGCTCGTCGAAGGCGGGGGTCAGGTCGCCGCGTCGTTGCTTCGCGGGGGACACATACAGCGGATCCACGCCTTCATTGCTCCCATGTTCTACGGGCGCGACGGCGTGCCGGCGTTTCCCGGCCTCGAGCCGTCGACGCAGGGGGACTGGCTGCCCATGCAGCGGGACTCGCTGGGGCAGGATACGCAGATCGTGTTCGAGCACCGACAACTCCAGGAAACCCTGGACAACCTCTGAGCGGCCGGACTCGTGTTCACTGGAATCATACGGGCGGTCGGCGAGGTCGCGGGCCGGGAACGCCGGGAGGCCGCGCTCCGGCTGACGATCGCCCGCGTCCCGTTTCTCGAGCGGCTCCGCGCCGGGGATTCGGTGTCGCTCGCGGGCGTGTGCACGACCATCGTCGCGCTCCGGGAGGAGACGTTCGAGGTCGACGTCGTCGAGGCTACGCTGGAGCGGACCACGATCGGGAGCTGGCGGGTCGGGGATCCGGTGAACCTCGAGCCGGCGCTGTGCGCCGGGGATCCGCTGGGCGGTCACATGGTACAGGGACACATCGATGGGGTGGGGACCGTGGCGGCGGCGAGGTGGGAAGGCGAGTCGGGCCTGCTCGAGATCGAACTCCCCGATGGCCTCGAGAGGGTGACCGTGTCGCAGGGTTCCTTCGCCGTCGATGGCGTGAGTCTCACCGTCAACCGCCTGACCGGGACCATCGCGCGTTTCGCCATCATTCCCTATACATGGACCCATACCACGCTGGGGCGCCTCGCTTCGGGTGCGAGAGTCAACCTCGAGGCGGACCTGATCGGCAAGCACGTAGCTCGTGCCCTCCGACCGCACGTGGCCCCGGTGGACTCCTGAGTCGGCTCCCGTTCGAATGAAAACCGACAACAGACTTCGGCTGGCGGGCATGCCCGCCGATACGGTGGAAGCGGCGATCGAGCGTATCCGCAGCGGCGGACTCGTGATCATCGCAGACGACGAGGACCGCGAGAACGAGGGGGATCTCGTCTGCGCCGCCGCACTTGCGACGCCCGAAGCGATCAACTTCATGGCCAGGCACGCCCGGGGGCTCATATGCCTCACGATGCCCGATGAGATGGCCGATCGCCTCGATCTCCCGCTCATGACGGACGACCGGTTGTCGGACCCCCACAAGACGGCGTTCACCGTGTCGATCGACGCCCGCCCGGACTTCGGCGTGTCGACCGGGATCTCGGCACAGGATCGCGCCCGAACCATCCGGGTCGCGGTGGATCCCCAGACCCGGCCGACGGACCTCGTGCGCCCGGGCCACATCTTTCCCCTCCGCTCCCGGCCCGGCGGCGTGCTGCAGCGGGTGGGCCAGACGGAGGCTTCGGTCGATCTCGCCCGGTTGGCCGGGCTCACTCCGGCGGGCGTGATCTGCGAGATCCTGAACGAGGATGGGACGATGGCGCGCCGCCCGGAACTCGAGAAGTTCGCGGCGGAGCACGACCTCCCCTTCATCACGGTGGCCGCCCTCGTCTCCTACCGGTTGCGCACGGAGAGTCTCGTGCGGCGCGTTGCCGAAGCGGAGCTCCCCACGCCGTGGGGCGATTTCCGCATCGTCGGGTACGCGAACGAGGTGGATGGGCGCGAACACGTCGCGCTCGTGCGCGGCGACGTGGCGGGCGCGGAGGATGTCCTCGTCCGCGTGCATTCGCGCTGCCTGACGGGCGATGTGTTCCACTCCCACCGCTGCGACTGCGGCAGCCAGCTCGAGGCCGCGATGCGGATGGTCGTGGAGGCCGACGCCGGGGTCATCGTCTACCTGGACCAGGAAGGGCGGGGGATCGGACTCCTGAACAAACTCCGCGCCTACGAACTTCAGGACGAGGGCCACGACACGGTCGAAGCGAACGAGGCGCTGGGTTTTCCGCCCGACCTGCGGAACTACGGCATCGGGGCCCAGATTCTCGTGGATCTCGGGTTGCACTCGATCAGGATCATGACGAACAACCCGAAGAAACTCGCGGGGCTGGAGGGCTTCGGCCTCGTGATTCGCGACCGCGTGCCCCTCGAGCTCGGCGGGGTCGACGATCGGCTGGTCCGCTATCTCCGCACGAAGCGCGAGAAGCTGGGACACCTGACCGGATCCGCGTGAGAAGCAGGTCGGATACTCCACGAGGCGATGGGCCCGAAGGCTTCGAACGGGGGTGCGCGACGACGTACGAGGGCGCGGCTTCGGGGGATGGCCGGACGGTCTGCATCCTCGTCAGCCGGTTCAACTCCCGGGTCACCGAGCGTCTCCTCGCGGGTGCCGCGCGGACGACCCTCGAATGCGGCGTGGCCGAAGAGGATCTCGATATCGTGTATGTCCCCGGCGCCTGGGAACTGCCGCTCGCCGCGCGACGAGCCGCCGCGCGCGGCTACGCCGCCATCGTCGCGCTGGGCTGCGTGATCCGCGGGGAAACCGCGCACTTCGACCACGTGAGCCGCGCGGCGATCGACGGCCTCGCGAGGGTCCAGCTCGACTCGGGCGTGCCGGTCGGTCTCGGCGTGCTCACGCCCGACACGCTGGAGCAGGCGCTCGCGCGGGCCGGCGGCGAACTCGGAAACGCCGGCTCGGAGGCGGCCCGCGCCGCGCTCGGCATGGCCGATCCTCACGGACAGCCGGGCTCGTGACGCCGACCGCCCGGACGCACGTCCACTCGCGCGCCCGGAGCTGGGCGTTGAACCTCCTGTATGCGTGGGAAGTGGGCGGACAGGGCACGCCGCTCGAACACGCGGCACAGAGCCTCGTCCACCGCCGCATGTCCGGACGCTACCGCCCTCATGTCCGGCGCCTGCTCGAAACCGTGGGCGGCCATCTCGCCGAGATCGACGCGACGATCGCCCATCACGCCTCGAACTGGCGGATCGAGCGCCTGCACGCCATCGACCGCAACATTCTGAGAATCGCGATCGCGGAACTGCTCTGGTTCGAAGACGTTCCGCCGAAAGTCACGATTCATGAAGCCCTGAAGCTGGCGCGCCGGTATGGCAGTCCCGGCAGTCCGCGTTTCCTCAACGGCGTGCTCGACGCGGTGCTGAAGGCCCGCGAGGCAGGGCTCTGACCGGTCCCGTGGTGCGTCCCCTTCGGATCCTCCTCCTCAACTGGCAGGACCGCGAAAACCCCGAGGCCGGCGGTGCCGAGGTGCATCTCCACGAGATCTTCGGCCGGCTCGCCGCCCGCGGACACGAGGTGCGAGCCGTCGTGAGCGGCTGGCCGGGCGCGGCCCCGTCCGCGACGCTCGATGGGATCGACTTCCAGCGGGTCGGAGACCGGTACAGCTACGCATGGCGCGCCCGGAGCGCGGCGCGGGGGATCGTGCACGGCTTCACCCCGGACGTGCTCGTCGAGGACATCAACAAGGTCCCGCTTTATTCCCCGCGGTGGGCCGGCGTCCCCGTCGTCGCACTCGTGCCGCACCTGTTCGGGGCCACGGCCTACGCGGAGGCGTCCATCCCTCTCGCGACGGCGGTCTGGGCGGCGGAACGGGCGATCCCCCGCGTCTATCGGGACTGCTCCTTCCAGGCGATCTCGGAGAGCACGGCGCTCGACCTCACGAAGCGAGGCCTCCTCGCCCGGGATATCACGGTGATCCCGCCCGGGATCGATCACGACACCTACCAGCCGGGCGCCGCGACGGAGCGCGCGGAGACCCCGACACTGCTCTACGTGGGTCGCCTCAAGCGTTACAAAGGCCTCGATGTCCTGTTCGAGGCGCTGTCACAGCTGAGCGACCGGCTGCCGGACGCGAGGCTCGTCATTGCGGGCCGCGGCAGCGACGAGCGTCGCCTCCGAAGACTCGTGCGCCGAGCCGGGCTCGCGCACCGGGTACGCTTTCCGGGGTACATCTCCGAGGCGGAGAAGGTCGCCTGGCTGCGTCGGGCCTGGGCTGTGGTGTATCCCTCCCCGAAGGAGGGGTGGGGGATGACGAACGTGGAGGCGGCCGCGTGCGGCACGCCGGTGATCGCGAGCGATTCCCCCGGGCTGCGCGAGTCGGTGGCGGCGGGAGAGTCGGGAATCCTCGCCCCGCACGGGGACGCCGCAGCGTGGGCTGCCTCGATCCGCGAAGTTCTGGAGAAGCCATCGGTGCGCGAACGCCTCGGAACAGGCGCGTTGGCCCACGCTGCCCGGTTCTCGTGGTCGCGTGCAGCGGATGAGACGGAAGCGCACCTTTACAAGTCACTTCAACCCTGACGAGGACCGATGAGAACCATCGTCACCGCGCGTAACACCGATGTTTCCGACATTCGCGAGATCATCGAGACTCGCTTCACGAGTCTGACTCGCTTCGAGCCGCGCGCCTCGAAGGCCGAGGTCGTATTCACCGGAGAGAAGACCCAGGTACGCGCGGCGGCCGTGGTCAGCGTCGACCGCGCCCGTCCCGTGCATGGAGAGGCTGCGGGTCCCGACCCCCGCACGGCGCTCGACCGGCTCGCGGACAAGTTGGGAAACCAGCTCCGACGCAACCATGACCGGTACAACGAACACTCCGCGCCGCCGATGGATGAACTGTTCGGGAGCCCCTTCGAGGCGGACGGAGAGCCCGGATGACCCTCACGGTCGCGTCGCTGCTTCGGCGCAAGCGGGAGGCGTTTTCGCTCACGGTCGTCGCCGGCGAGTCCGGCCTGGAGCGCGGCATCGAAGTGCCGGAAGTCTCGTCGCCGGGACTCGCGCTGGCCGGCTACAGGGAGCGCTTCGTCTCCCAGCGGGTGCTCATCTTCGGCGAAACGGAGATCGCCTACCTCGAGAGCCTCCGCGCTTCGGAACGCGCCGCCGCCCTCACGTTCGTGTTCGAATCCGGTGTTCCCTGCGCGATCATCACCAAGAATCAGGCAGCGCCGGCGGAACTCGTCTCCGCGGCGGAGGCGGCCGGCGTCGCAGTGCTCGAAACGCCTCTCAAGACGGGAGACTTCTACCGGCGGCTGCAGCCCTATCTCGAGGAAGAGTTCGCGCCGCGGACCTCGCTCCACGGATCTCTCGCGGATGTGTACGGGATCGGCCTCCTTTTCATGGGTCCGTCCGGCATCGGCAAGAGCGAGTGCGTGCTCGATCTGGTGGAGCGGGGCCACCGTCTCGTCGCCGACGATCTCATCCTCGTACACCGCCGCCAGAGCGACATCCTCCTCGGGCGCGCGCATGAAAACCAGCGCCACCACATGGAGATCCGGGGCGTGGGGATCATCGATGTGCGCGCCATGTTCGGGATCCGGGCCGTGCGCCAGCAGAAGCGAATCGAAGTTGTCGTCGAACTCGAGGTATGGGGAGACCGCGACGATTACGACCGGACGGGTCTCGAGGTGGAGGAATGCGAGATCCTGGGCGCGAAGCTGCCGAAGGTCCGCATCCCCCTGAACCCGGGAAAGAACATCACCGTCATCGCCGAAGTCGTGGCCATGAACCACCTCCTGCGCTATTCCGGAGAAGATCCGGCGGCGGCTTTCGAGCGCGACCTCATCGAGCGCATGCGGCCGGTGCGCGACTACCTGGAGTCCGATGACGAATGACCGGGTCCGCGGCGTCGTCGTGGCGCACGCGGAGCTCGCGCAGGCCCTCGTGTCCGCCGTCGAAACCATCAGCGGCGTCCGGGGGGCCCTGCGTGCCGTGAGCAACGAAGGCCGGGGACCCGAAGAACTCGCCGAGATCATCGGAGAGGCGGCGGCGGGGGCGGAGACGATCCTCTTCGTGGATCTCGCGGGCGGCAGCTGCGGTCTCGCCGGCCTTCAGCACGTGCGGGAGAGCCGAGGCTGCGCGTGGGTCGCAGGCGTCAACCTCCCGATGCTGCTCGACTTCGTCTTTCATCGCGAAATGCCGATGGCGACGCTCGTCCCCCGTCTGGTCCGGAAGGGGCAGGCCGGGCAGCGCGCGCACCCGTCTCCGCCGGCCGGGACCGACTGAGCGGGACCATGCCGCTCGAACTCCTGCGGATCGATGAGCGTCTGATACACGGCCAGGTACTCGTGGGGTGGGGGCGTCCGCTGGACCTCGACTTCTACATCGTCGTCGATGACGCTCTCGCTTCCAGCGAGTGGGAGCAGGAGCTCTGGGCCAGCGCGCTCGCCGACGAGGAGAGCGCGGAATTCCTGGGGGTGGACGAGGCGATCCGGCGCTTCGGGGAACTCGGCCGCCGGGCGGAGCGCGGGGCGCTCCTCACGCGGGATACGCGGACGATGCGGGCGCTGGCCGAGCCCGGCTGCCTCGATGGGCGGACCGTGAACGTCGGAGGCGTGTACGCCGCGGAGGGGCGGAAGAAGATCCTGGACTACGTCCATCTCTCTCCGGAGGAGATCGAGGACCTGCGGGTGATCGGTGAGCGCGCTTCCGTGAGCGCACGGAGCCTCCCCACCCAGCGGGAGGTTCGTCTCGACGCGCGGAGGCTCCGATGACGGGCGTCGAGCTTTCCGCCGGCGACTGGGCGCTGGCTTGCCTGCTCGGTGCGGCGATCGGTCTCGACGGGGTGTCCTGGCCTCAGGCCATGTGGTCCCGCCCCATCGTGGCGGGTACGCTGGGAGGACTGCTCTTCGGGGCACCCGCCGCGGGGTGCCTGGTCGGAGTCTGGCTGGAACTCGTCCTGTCACGGCATCCCCCCTTCGGCGGTGCGCGGCACCCGGAGACCGGACCCGCGGCCTTCACGGCCGGAGCCGCCTACGCGGCCGCCGGGGATGGCGCCCCGATCGGCATCGTCGCCGCGGTCGTGGTCGGCTGGGCGATCGGGTGGACCGGCGCCCACTCGGTGACCCTCCTGCGACGCGTGACGCCGAGCCTCGTCTCGCGACCCGAGGGCTTCCGCGGGGGGGCGGCCGCCCTCGCGCGACGCCACAGGCTGGCGATCGCCCTGGACGCTCTGCGCGCCGGACTCCTCGTCGCTGCGCTATTCGTGCCCTCCGTGCTGTTCGTTCGTTTGCTGTCGACGCAGCCGCCCGGCGCGGCGGGCGCTGCGTGGTGGCCCGTTGTCGCGGGAATTGGCCTCGCCGCCGGCGCGGGCGTCGCGGCGCGCGGGCTCGGCGCGCGAGACCGCCACTGGCCGGCGCTGGCCGCGGGATGCGTCCTCGGAACCCTGCTCGTCCGAGTGTTCGCATGATGCCGCGCAAGAGGGACTTCGCGCGTGCCATTTCGCGCAGTTTCTCCATCCAGGGCTCATGGAACGACCGTACGATGACGGGGCCCGGGATGGCGCATGCGCTCGCCCCGCTGCTCGCGCGCATTCACGAGGGCGACCCCGCCGCGTTCCGGCGGGCCGTCCAGCGCCACTCGCGAGCTTTCAATGCGCATCCGTACTTGGCCCCCGTGGCGATCGGGGCCCTCGCGCGCCTCGAATTCGATGGAGAGGACCCCGACACCCTGTTGCGCTTCCGTTCCGCGCTCCGCGCGCCGCTGGGAGCGCTGGGCGACGGGGTCGCGTGGGCCGGATGGCGGCCCTTCTGCGCGTCCGCCGCGGGCATCGGGTTCTTGCTTGGACTCGACCCGCTGTTCGCTGCCGGCTCTTTCCTTCTCCTGTACAATGCCGGCCACGTCACCCTCCGCGTCTGGGGGCTGCGCTGCGGCTGGAGGTCGGGCCGGTCCGTGGCCTCCGTGTTGAAGCGCGCCCCTCTGCGCCGGATCGAGAGCGCGCTCGTGCGGGCAAACCAGGTGCTCATAGGGGTCCTCGCCGCGCTGCTCGTGGGCCGGCTTCCGGGAACCGGCGACGCCCTCTGGAGGGACGGCGGTGCAGTCATCGCGGCGTTGATGGGTTACCTTGTCCCCCGACACATCTCGGCGGTCGCCATGGCGAGCCTGCTTGCCGCGTGCGCGGTGTGGCTCCTGTGAGCGTCCGGACAGGCGGTACAGCCTTCCGCGACGCACGGCTCGACGCCGATCGTTCGCTCGACCGGGGCGGAGGACTTCTGTGACGGTACGACACGAAGCAGCGGTACGTATTCAGAACCGGCTGGGGCTGCACGCCCGCCCGGCCGCTGAGTTCGTTAAGCTGGCGAGCCGGTTCCGGGCCGAGGTGCGGGTCGAGAAGGATGAGCTGGAGGTGAACGGGAAGAGCATCATGGGCGTGATGATGCTCGCGGCCGAGGCCGGCGCCTCCATCCGTATCCAGGCCACGGGATCCGACGCGGAAAACGCCGTCGACTCCCTCACCGAACTCGTCCTGTCCGGGTTCAGCGAGGAACTCGATCCGGACGCGGGCATGGACGGGCTTGCGTGAGCGAGGTCATTCACGGGATCGGGGCGGCGCCGGGGCGGGCTCTCGGCGTGGCTCGGCGACTCGAGCGTCATGAGTGGCGACCCGAGCACAAGACGATCCCGTCCGACGCCGTCGAGCGCGAGGTCGCGCGCTTCGAGGAGGCGCGGGCCTGGGCTGCCGACCGCGTCCGGGACACGCGTGAAGAGGCGGCTCGCTCGCTGGGCGAGGTGGAAGCGAACATCTTCGACCCGCAGATCCTCATCCTCTCGGACCCCGACCTCGTCGCAGGCACGATCCGCTATATCCGCGAGAACTTCCTTTCCGCGGAGCGCGCCCTCGACTGGCGCCTGACCGAGCTTCGGACGGCGATCGTCGATGCGGGGCACTTCATGGTCGTTGATCGCCTGGCCGATCTGCGGGACATCCGGTCCCGCGTGCTCGCGCGGCTCACCGGGCGTAACGAAGATCCCCTTGCCCTTCCGGAGGAACCGGGGCTGATCGCCATCGACGACCTCACGCCCAGCTTCGCCGTGCGCCTCGATCCGGAACTCGTCCTCGGCGTGGCGAGCGGATCCGGGTCCCGCACCTCGCACAGCACGCTGGTCGTCCGCTCGCTCGGGATTCCGGCGGTCGTCGGACTCGGCGCGGACCTCGCGAAGATCGAAGACGGTACCACCGTTCTCCTCGACGGAGGCAACGGTCGCGTCCTGCTCGAGCCGACGGAGGCCGAGACGGCGGCACACCTGCAGATGGTCCGCCGCCTTTCCGGTCGTCCCGCCGCCGACCTCACCCGCGAACCCGCGCCTCTGCTGACGGCGGACGGCGTCCGCGTTCACCTTCGCGCCAACATCGATCAACCGCACGATGTGCCGGCGGCCCGGCGCGTGGGTGCCGAGGGGGTCGGACTCTTCCGGTCCGAATTCCTCGTCATCGGGCGGAGGGTGATTCCAAGCGAAGAGGAGCAGTACGAAGCCTACCGAGAGGTTGTGGACGGCTTCCCGAACCAGCCCGTGACGCTCCGGACGTTCGATATCGGCGGCGACAAGTTCCCGCTTTTTCTCGACCTCCCTCCGGAGGAAAACCCCTATCTGGGCTGGCGCGCGATTCGCGTCTGCCTGGACAGGCCCCAGCTCTTCCGCAACCAGCTGCGCGCCGCGATCCGGGCCGGTGGACCGGAGGCCCGCATGCGGATCCTGGTCCCGTTCGTGATCTGTGAGACCGAGATCCTGCGCACGAAGGAGATCGTCGCCGAAGTCGGCCGCGAGCTGGGTCAGACCGAGCCCGCCTCCTTCGGCGTGATGGTGGAAACGCCCGCGCTTGCGGACACGCTCGATCTCGTGGGACGGCACCTGGACTTCATCAGCCTCGGCACGAACGACCTGACGCAGTATTCCCTGGCGGTGGACCGCGGCAACGCCAGACTCCAGCATCTCTCGAACCCAATGCATCCGGCGCTCATCCGCAGCTACGAGCGGATCTTCAACACGGCCAGCGCCCTCGGCCTCGATATCGGCGTGTGCGGAGACCTTGCCGCGGAACCGGTGGGGCTCGCCCTCCTGCTCGCCCTCGGCTACCGGGATTTCAGTCTCGCGCCCACGTCGATCCCCGAGATGAGGGAACTCGTGGGGCTCCTTTCCGTGGCGGAGCTGTCCGAGCTCTGGAGCCGCGCCGGCGCCCCGCCCGGGATGCCGGGCGAACTTCTCGCGCGGCTGGAGGACGCCATTCCGGTGGAGCCGTCACCGCTGTACGTCTCCTGAACCCTCAGCGGGGACGTTGCCTCCGCCCGGTCGGGCGGCCACTATCTTGGCCGCTACGCCTTCCGCGGCACTCTGCCGCAAACCTCCAAGTGGGAGAATCAGCTTCGTGAAGGGGATACAACCGTTTTCCTCCGAATCCGTGACCGAGGGACACCCCGACAAGATCGCGGATCAGATCTCGGACGCGGTCCTGGACCGGATCCTCGCGGAGGACGACCGGGGCCGGGTCGCATGCGAGACGCTCGTGACGACCGGCCTCGTCCTCGTGACCGGCGAGATCACGACGTCCGCCCGGATGGACATCGCGGCCATCGCCCGGGAAGTGCTGCGTGACATCGGCTATACGCGCGCGGAGCACGGGATCCAGTGGGACACGTGCAGCGTACTCACCGCAATCGACGAGCAGTCGGCGAACATCGCCCAGGGCGTGGATGTCGGTGGCGCCGGAGATCAGGGGATGATGTTCGGATACGCGACCAATGAGACGCCGGAGCGGATGCCCCTGCCCATCATGCTGGCGCACGCGCTGGTGAAGCGCCTCGCCGACGTGCGGCGAGCTGGCGTAATCGGCTGGCTGCGGCCGGACGGGAAGGCCCAGGTGTCGGTCGAATACCGGGACGGAGAGCCGGCCCGCGTCACGGCGGTGGTCGTTTCGGCCCAGCACGACGGGGATATCGCACAGAACGACATCGAGGCGGCGATCCGGGAAGAGGTCATCGGGCCCGTTCTGCCGGACGAGCTCTACGACGAAGGCCGCGCACAGTGCCACATCAACCCCACGGGTCGTTTCGAGATCGGCGGACCGCAGGGCGATGCGGGCCTCACGGGGCGGAAGATCATCGTGGATACGTACGGCGGCCTGGGTCGGCACGGCGGCGGAGCCTTTTCGGGGAAGGATCCGTCGAAGGTCGACCGGTCCGCGGCCTACGCCGCGCGGTGGATTGCGAAGAACATCGTCGCGGCGGAACTCGCGCGGCGGGCGGAGGTCCAGCTCGCCTACGCCATCGGCGTCGACGAGCCGGTCAGCGTGATGGTCGACACCTTCGGCACCGGGCGCCGGCCGGACGACGAACTCGCTCGCCGGGTGACGGAGGTCTTCGATCTTCGGCCGCGGGCGATCATCGAGCGGCTCGGGCTCCGCAAGCCGATCTACCGCCGGACGGCCGCCTACGGGCATTTCGGCCGGGAGCCCGAAGGCGATGGGTTCACATGGGAGAGAACCGATCGGATCGATGCCCTGGCGGGATAGGCGTCAGCTCCCCGAAAGGAACCGGGGACCGGGATGACGGAGTCCGGGATGCGGGAGGTTGCCGTGGCCAGCCTCGGGCTCGACAAGACGACGGGCGCTCCCGTCGTCATCCTCAAGGAGAAGGACGGCGAGCGTTTCCTCCCGATCTGGATCGGACCCGGCGAGGCCTCGGCGATCGCGATGGAACTCGCCGGAGTCCAGTTCACGCGTCCCCTCACACACGATCTCTTCAACGCGGTGGTGCGCGGGTTGGACAGCGCCTTCGTCCGGGTCCTGATCACGAAGGTCGTTGACAACACCTACTACGCGTCGCTCGTCTTTCGGCGGGAGGACGAGTTCATCTCCATCGACGCCCGTCCCAGCGACAGCATCGCGCTGGCCCTTCGCGCCGGGGTCCCGATTCACGCGGCGGAGAGTCTCCTCGAAGCGAGCGCCTTCGAGATCGATGAGGCGGGGATGGAGGGGAAAGAGGCACCGCCCCCCGAGAGCGGGCCGTCCCGCGCCCCGGACGAGCCGCTGAGCGACTACCTCAAGGGGCTGGATCCCGAGGACTTCGGCCGCTTCGAGCCCTGAGGAGCGTGGAGAGCCGCCTAACGGGCCGCAGCGCGGTTTCTTGCGCGTCGCGGACGGCGGCGCCCATCTTGGCGGCGACGCGCGGACATGGAGGGGCAAACGGAAGTCGGTGAGAATCCGGCGCGGCCCCGCCACTGTGAGAGGCCCGACCGAGCGGACGGCCTCGAGCCAGGAGACGTGCTCCTCCATGCCCCGGCAGCCCGTTACTGCCAACGCATGCTCTTCGCGGGAAGAGCGGGGTCCTCCGTCGCGCCGGGTCCCGGCGCGCTCCCCCGTTCGGACTGGAAGCGGGGGATGGATGTTGGACAACATGGCCCGGTCGCTTGCCGTCCTCTCCGTGGCGCTCGCCGCGGCCTGTGGCGCGCCCGGTACCGCCGGCGGTGGCGACGTTCCGAGGCGGGACGTGGCCGCGCGGGCCGAACCGCGCCGCATCGTCTCCCTCATCCCGACCGCGACGGAGATCCTCTTCGACCTCGGGGCCGGCGACCGGCTCGTGGGCCGCACCCGCTGGGGCGTCCATCCGCCCGCGGCCCGTCGAATCCCCGACGTCGGCGACGGCATCCGCCCATCGCTGGAGGCCGTGCTCGCCCGGGATCCCGATCTCGTGATCCTCTACGATGGGGAAACGAACCGGGAAAGCCGGGAGCGGCTCCGCCGCCTCGGCGTGCCGACCCTGGCTCTTCGACACGACACCCTGGAGGATCTACGCCGCAATATCCTCCGCCTCGGCGAGCTCGTGGGTTGTGCCGAAGGGGGGAGCGCGCTGGCCGGCCGGATCGCGCGTGCGCTCGCGGCCGTATCCCGGGCGACGGAGGGTCGACCGCGCGTGCGCGTCTACTACGATGCCTGGGCCGATCCGCCGATGACGATCGGTGGCGGCAGTTTCGTCGACTCGCTGCTCACGATCGCCGGCGGGGCCAATGTGTTCGGCGATCTCGAGCCGGCTGCGCCGCGGGTGAGTCTCGAGGCCATCATCGACCGCAATCCGGAACGGATCCTCGTCTCCGTTGCCGCGGAAGCCCTGCACCGGCGTCCGAACGTCGCGACGCGCCACGGGTGGGAACGGATCCCCGCAGTCGCGGCCGGTCGAATCTCCACGCTGGATCGCGATGTCGTGAGTCGTCTCGGCCCGCGCGTGGCGGAGGCGGCGTGGTCCATCGCGGAGGCGCTGCACGGAGAACTGCCGGCGGCCGCTCCGGAGCCGATTGCGGTTTCCTGTTCCTCGTGACGCGGACCGGCCGTGGAGCGCTCCTGCTCATCCTGCTTCTTGCCATCGCGGCGGTCTCCGGCCTCCTGCTGGGGGCCGCGAACGTTGCGCCCGCGGATGTGTGGCGCGCGCTCGCGGGCCAGGAAACGGATCCGTCGGCGCGGACCATCGTGCTCTCGCTTCGCCTCCCCCGCGTCACGGCCGCGGCGCTGACGGGCATCGCGCTCACGATTTCGGGGACCCTGTTCCAGGCCTTGCTCCGAAATCCACTCGCGGAACCGTATCTCCTCGGCGTTTCCTCGGGTGCGGCGCTCGGCGCTGTCCTCGCGCTCACCGCACTCGGAGGCGTGCTGGGATATCTCGGCACGGTGGGCTTCGCCCTTGCCGGAGGCCTTGCCGCGATCGGCATCGTATTTCGCGTCGCGCTCGCCGTGGGTCGCCTCGACACGCACGTCCTGATCCTGGCCGGAGTCGTCGTCTCGGCATTCTTCGGGGCCGGCGTGCTGCTCCTTCTCTCGCTTGCCGAACCGGATGCCACGCGCGCCGCGGTGCTGTGGACGATGGGAAGTCTCGAGCGGGCGGGGTGGGAGTCCACGGTCGCCCTCGGCCTCGTGACCGCGGCGGGCGGGACCGTATCTTTCGCGCTCTCCCGCCACCTGAACGCTCTCGCTCTGGGAGAGGAAGCGGCGGCCTATCTCGGAGCGCGGGTGGAACTGGTCAGGCGGAGCGCCTACTTCATCGCCTCACTGCTCGCTGCCGTGGCGGTGAGTACCGCGGGCGTCATCGGCTTCGTGGGTCTCGTCATACCCCACGGCGCGCGCATGATCTGGGGCAGCGACCACCGACGCCTCCTGCCGCTCGGCGCCCTCGGCGGCGGCGCCGCGCTCGTCCTCGCCGATACCGTGGCCCGGGTCGCGCTCCGGCCGCTCGAACTTCCCGTGGGCGTCGTGACGGCGCTGCTTGGCGTGCCGCTCTTCCTCGTACTCCTGAGGAGGAGTTATGCCTGAGTCGGCCGGCGACCGGGGGGACGCGGCGGCCTATCAGCTCGAGGACGTCACATTCCGCTATCCGTCCGCCTCCACCCCGACCCTCAGGGGCCTGTCCCTCGAGTTCGGTGTGGCCGCGTTCACTGCGGTCATCGGGCCGAACGGTGCGGGGAAGAGCACGCTCGTGCGTCTGCTGGGAGGCATTCTCGAGCCATCCGAGGGGTCGGTGCACCTCGACGGCCGGCCGCTCGTCTCCTGGGATCGCTCGGTGCTCGCCCGGCGCACGGCCGTGGTGTCGCAGGATGCTCCCCCCGAGGCCCTTCGCGTGAGCCTCCGCGGTTACGTCGAACTGGGCCGGAACCCGTACGTGAGTCCGTGGGCGCCTCTCGCTCCGAGGGACGAGGAGGTCATCGGGAACGCGCTGGCGTGGGCCGGCCTCGAGCACCTCGCGCACCGACCGCTCGCCGAACTGTCGGGCGGAGAGCGCCAGCGCGCCAAGCTCGCCCGCGCCATCGTACAGGAACCCGGAATCCTGATCCTGGACGAACCCTCCGCCCACCTCGACTTCAGGCACGCACTGTGGATCTTCGATGCGCTCCGCGAGCGCGTGCGAGACGAAGCCCTCACCGTCATCTGCATCACGCACGACATGCAGCTGGCGAGCCGCTACGCCGATCGAATGATCCTGCTGGCGGAGGGAGAGGGAATGGCTGCCGGGCCGCCCGGTGAAGTGCTCCGCTCGCCGGCCCTGGCCTCGACCTACGGCTGCGAAGTCCGGGTCGAATCGCTGGGAGATCTCGGGCATTCCGTGCTTCCGGTTCGGGCCCGTCGGCGGGGGGTGGCGAGCGGCGCGTCGTCGCCGATAGAGGCTTCCTGAACGTTATTCTGGCGGAAGCGCGCGGGACCCGGGCAGGCGCCGAGGCGCCGGCTTGCCGTCCACGACCCGGGAACGGACCTTTGCCGGGATGCACCCGACCGATGGGGCGCTGCCGTCGCCGGGGCGGCGAACGGCCGCGTACCCGAATCGGTTGGGCACCACAGGAGCAGATCATGCGGAGACGTAGCTGGATACAGATCGGAGCACTGGCGGTCGTCCTCGCCGGGTGCGGCGGCTCGAACGGGACGGGACCGGATGAACCCGGCGTCGTCACGCCCGACCGGTCGGAGTTCGCCGTGCTCAACTCGATCTCCGGGACCCTGCAGCAGTTCAACAGGATCGATGACCGGATCGTCCCCTTTGGGCGTGACATCCAGCTGGGGGCGGGCTTCCGGGGCCAGACGGCGGACTTCATCCAGGATCTGTGGGTGACGGCGTGGGACGAGCCCGGGGGAAGCAAGGTCCTCTTCGGGTCCTTCTCGACGGACGAACAGACGATGGCCACCTTCCCGAACAACGCCATCGTGGACCCCGGGAAACCCACCGTGATCTTCGATGCCGGCGGTACGGTGGGCGCGCTCATCCCCGCCCGGGGGCTGGACGCGGTGTTCGTGGCCTTTCCGGGCACGCCGATGGCGCAAATCGCCGTCGAAGGAGTGGGCACCTTCGTGGAGAGGGCGATCCCGGCCGGGCAGTTCGTCGTCTCCGTCGATGCCAACCTCGACGACGAAGACGGCGGACGAGCGCCCCTCGGCCCTCCCCGCATTGCCCTCCACGAGTTCATCAGCGGCAGTTACTTTGACGAGCTGAGGCTCCCGGAAAGCACGGTCGGGGCCACCGAGGCCATCGTGCTGGAAGACAAGATGCTCCTGTTGGCCGGCGGAGGGGTCGATCCGATTACCTCCGCCCCGCTGGGGGACGGGAATCTCGTCGAAATCGACATGACGGCACGGAGCGTGCAGGACCTGAACTCCCTTGGCGGCAACGGAATCTCGATGGAAGCCGGGCGGAACGGGCTCGTCTACGTCGTGCGAACCAAGGGTGTCGATGCGACGGAGACGGACGTTCTGGCGTTCAGCTTTGCGATCCGGGCATGGATAAGCGGGCCGGAGAACCCGATCCAGCCGCGCGACCGCGACGGTTCGAACCTCAGCTGCCGGGTCGCATCCGCATTTCTGGACGGCCAGGTCCTCTGCGCCACCTACGTGGCTGCGGGCCAGGGACGTCTCGTTCTCCTCTCGGCCGAGGGCGAGTTCATCGACGAGGCGCCGATCGGGGCGGGAACGACCGATATCCTGCTTCGTCCCAGCTGACCGCGCCCGCGGTCGGGGGGC
Source organism: Candidatus Palauibacter polyketidifaciens (assembly GCF_947581785.1). Classification (NCBI taxonomy): domain Bacteria; kingdom Pseudomonadati; phylum Gemmatimonadota; class Gemmatimonadia; order Candidatus Palauibacterales; family Candidatus Palauibacteraceae; genus Candidatus Palauibacter; species Candidatus Palauibacter polyketidifaciens. Next base: position 70,217 of record NZ_CANPVO010000014.1, read on the forward strand.
CGAGTGGGACTCGTAACGACCCGGGCCGTGGTCCTCCAGACGTACCGGTACAGCGAAACCAGCAAGATCCTGCGCCTGATGACTTGGGAGCTCGGTCCGTGTTCCGCGCTCGCCCGCGGTGCGCTGCGCCCCCGAAGCCGCTTCGGCGGCCTTCTGGAACCCTTCGTTGAAGGGGAGGCGACATTCTACAGCCGGGAGGGACGCGACCTGCATACGCTCTCCAACTTCGAACTCCTCCACGACCGGCGAGGACTCGACCGTTCGATCAAACTCTTCACGATCGCGTCCGTCCTCTGCGAACTCGTGATGCGCCTCGCCCCCGAACACGGTGACGCGGAGCTGTACCGCACGCTGACGGAAGGTCTCGACGGACTCCATGGCCGAGTCCGGGAGAGTGCGTCGGCCAGCGGGCTCGAGTACGTCTGGGGTGTGGTCAACGCCCTGGGCTTTCGACCGGAGATCGAACGTTGTGTCGGATGCCGGAATCCGATCGGAGCCACGCGTGCGCGCTTCGACTTCGAGGCGGGTGGACTACGCTGCGGCTCGTGCGGTCCGATCGGACCCGAACTCGATCCGGGAGAGCTCGACACCCTTCGGATCCTCGTTTCGGGGGGGGCGGCGGAGCGGAACCAGTCCAACGGCCGCCAGGGCCGCTGGCTGGCGGAGTTCATCCGGCACCACGTGGCGGAGGGCGCACAGCTGAAATCTCTGCCCTTCCTGAGCCGGCTGGACTGACCCGTGAACGACCGGTGAGCATGCCGAGCGAGGGCGTGAGCGATCGGCGCGGGATCGTGATCGGGACCGCCGGACACGTGGATCACGGCAAGACGGCCCTCGTGCGGGCGTTGACGGGAGTCGAGACGGACCGCTGGCTGGAGGAGCGGAAGCGGGGCCTCACCATAGACCTGGGCTTCGCGCGGCTCGACCTCGATCCCGACCTGGAGACGGGGATCGTCGACGTCCCGGGGCACGAGGACTTTCTCAAGAACATGCTTGCCGGGGCCACCGGCATCGATGTGCTCCTTCTCGTCGTGGCGGCGGACGAGGGTCCGATGCCGCAAACCCACGAGCACCTCGCGATTGCGCGCCTCCTGAACATCCGGCGCGGAGTCGTCGCGCTCACCAAGAGCGACCGGGTGGATGGCGACTGGCTCGACCTCGCACGCGAGACGACCCGGGAACTGCTGGACGAGGACTCCGACCGGGCCTCATGGGAGATCGTGCCCGTCTCCGCCCCGACGGGCGACGGAATCGAACCGCTGCGGGAAGCGCTGCGCAGGGCGATGGTGGGGATCCGCGCGCGCGGCGTGGACGACCGCCTACGGCTGCCGGTCGACCGGTCCTTCTCGATCCGGGGCACAGGTACCGTGGTGACCGGCATGGTGTGGAGCGGGTCCGTCGGCGTGGGGGACACCGTGAGCGTCTTCCCCGGAGGGCACTCGGCCCGCGTGCGTGCGCTCCAGGTGCACGAAGATCCTCGGCCCCGCGTCACCGCCGGCCGCCGGTGCGCCGTCGCGCTCGTCGGCGTCGCGCCGGCCTCCGTGGAGCGGGGCAGCGTGCTCTTCGATCCGTCCGAATGGAAGTCGAGCGCACGTCTCGGCGTCCGGGTGCGGGCACTCGGGAGCCGCGACCGGCCTCTGCTGCATGGGCAGCGTCTCAGGGTCTACCTTGGCACGCGCGAAGTCATGGCCCGGCTGCAAACGGCGGATCGCCGACCCGTCGCACCCGGGGCGACCGCCTGGGCCGTGCTTGCCCTCGAGGCGCCGCTCCTCGCCCGGACCCGCGATCGGGCCATCCTCCGCTTCTACTCGCCGGTGACGACGATCGGCGGCATCCGCGTCGCGGAACTGAACCCGCCCCCCGGCTGGCCGGCACGGACGGAATCCTGGGGGCCGATTCTCGATGGCGCCGCGGAGGAGGCGATCGCCGCCGCCGTGACCCTGAGGGGCCTGCGCGGGCTCCCCGTCGCCACGTCATCGATCCTCCTCGGGCGGCGCGGCTCCACACTCGAGACGGCCGCGGAGGAAGCCGGATGCGTGCGCATCGGCGGCCGCTGGTTCGCGGCCGATGCCGTGGCGGGCGCCATGCAGGCCGTGGAAGAGAGCGTGGCCCGTCTCCACGCCGCGGATCGGCGCGCCCCCGGCGTGTCGAAGGAGGCCGTGCGCTCCGCCATGGCGCCGGTCTGCGACCTCGAACTGGCGGAGACGGCCGTCCGCCGACTCCTCGACGATCGCCGGCTCGTCGAAAGCGGGCCGCGGCTCGCGCTTCCGGGCCACGCGCCCCGCCTCACCGAGCGGGAGGAAGAGGGGCGCGCGCAACTTGCCCGGACAATCGAAGCCGCCGGACTGCAGCCGCCGCTCGTCGCGGAACTGGGAAGGTCGCTGCGCCTCGACCGGGCCGTGCTCGACGACCTCCTGCGGTTGCTACAGGAATCCGGCCTGACGAAGGCGGTGACACCAGAACTGCACGTTGCCGCCGCGGCTCTCGAAACCATGGAAGCGCAAGTGAGAGATCTCCTCGCCGACGGCGCGCCGGCCCCTCCCGCGCGGTTCAAGGAAACGTTCGGGCTCTCCCGGAAGTACCTGATTCCGCTCCTCGAATACCTGGACCGGGAAGGAGTGACCCGACGAACGACCGAAGGAAGGACCCTCGTTCAGCCGACGTGATAGAGGAAACAGCCGCAATACTCGCACGATTCGACGCGAAGATTGCGGTCTGCTTCCGAGGCACGGGCAGTGGAAACCGCCACGAAGCAGCCGTAGCAGATGCCGTTGATGACCGGTGCGACGACTCTGGGCGCCTTGTCGGCGATGCGTCGGTAGCGCTCCCGGATCCCCCGGGTCAGCTTCGCCGCCAGTTCTTCGACCTTCTCGTCGAGCGACCGGATCGCGTCTTCGATCTTGACGTCAAAGACCTCCGCTTCGAGGTCCGTCGACCCGTCCGTGAGCTCCCGGCGCTGCATTCTCAGGTCCTGGATCTCGAGGAGCAGTTCGAGTTGCTGGTCCACTAGAGATCCTTTGCTTCGAGCAGTTCGATGAACTGTTCGGGGCTCGAGAGTTCCGCGAGCGACTCCGGCACGTCGGCCTCCTTGCCGAACTGCGCAATCTTGCCCAGCACCGGAAGGTACTGATTCGAGACTTCCAGCGGCGGCGCGACGATGAGAAAGACGTACCGAACGGGTTTCTCGTCGATCGCCTTGAAGTCGAGGCCGGAGAGCTTTCGGCCGAACGCGACCCTCAGTCGGGTCACGACGAGCGAACGGCAGTGGGGGATCGCGATGCCGCGGCCGATCCCGGTCGAACCGAGATTCTCCCGCCGCTTCAACATCTTGTAGAGGATTCCTTCGGACTTTCCGTCGAGGCCCAGGCACGACACAAGTTCCTTCAGGGCCTCGTCCTTCGTCTCGGCCGCCAGGTCGAGGTTGATGGCGGACGGGACGAACAATTCACGAAGCTGCACTTGGATCTATATCTCCTCCCCGCGAACGCGGGGCGCATATCGAATCAACGGGAACCGACTCTGCGGGACCCGACAAACCCCGAGTATACCCGCGCCGGTTTCCGGCTGTCAAAGAACCTCCGCGGCCGCTTCCGGAACTTGCGCTGCACGCCGGGATAAACCACCGTATTGGCAGCAGTCACGCGTATCGGGGGGCGACACGGCTTCGACGCGTGAACCGGAAGCTGCGGAAGCGTGCCGAGGTGCCCGGGGCCTCGTTAAACACCGGGAAACTTCAGGTGCCAACGACGGTTTGGCTCTGGCTGCGTAAATCTGCGTAGCCCGTCCCCGAGAGATCCCGGCCCGAGGATCTCCCGACGGACGTCGATGAATCGGGCTGGTCGCCCCGGCGCGCCGTGAGCCGCGGGTGACGAGAGCACGGCGAGAGCCGTACACGGCTGGTTTCGTAAGGGGTTGTTCGTGAACCCTCGCGGGACGAGACTTAATCGCGAACTACGCACGTAGATGCCGTGGCGGATGGGCTCGCGGACGCGGGTTCGATTCCCGCCGCCTCCACTCATGCAGGCTCCACCCGGGGCGCCTCCCTTTCCGGGAGCGCCTCGGCTTTTTTTGCGGCCGGCCCGTCGACGGGTCGAGGAGGTTCCGGATGATCGAAGAACTGCAGCGCAAGATCGGGGACGAAGCGGAGACGCTCCTCCACGAGCTGAACGTCATCCTTCCGAAAGAGATCGAGAAGGCGGTCGCCCAGGGCGACTTGCGAGAGAATTCCGAGTACACCGCCGCTCTCGAGCGGCAGGGTTTCGTGCGGGCGCGGCTCGACTACCTGGCGCGCCGAATGTCGCAGCTCGGGGAACTCGATATCGAGAACATCCCGACGGACCGAGTCGGCTTCGGTTCGAGAGTCGCCGTGCGCGACCTGGAGGACGACGAGATCGAGTCCTTCAACCTCACCATCGGCGACGACGTCGACATCGAGAACAACGACATCTCGATGGAATCGCCCATCGGCCGCGCACTCCTCGGAAGGAGAAAGGGCGAACTCGTGAGCGTGAGACTTCCCGCCGGCGCGCGGGAGTTCGAGGTCATCGATTTCGAGACGCTGCACGAACTCTAGCGGTTGGCGATCCTGGCGGCCGCCCTGCGCTAGAAAACCCGGATCGGCGGGATGAACTTGCCGGGGTTGGCCCGCACCTCGGCGAGGAAGGCGTTCAGGTCCACCACCACCTTGAGCAGCTCCTCGTACAGCGTCTCGTCGCTGACAAGCTGCCCGACCACCCCCTCGCCGCTCTCGATGAGATCCAGGATCGAGTTGGCGCGGGTCGCGGACGAAGCGATCGCCCGATACAGGGAGTCCGACGCCAGCAGACGCCCGAGCGTCCCTTCGCCGGCTGCCAGCGCTCCCGTCACGGTGTCGAGGCGAGCGGTGGAGGAAACGAGGCGGTCGTACAGCTGCGGATCCGTCCACAGGCGGGCCAGCGAGCCTTCCCCGTCCGCGATCGGCCCCAGCACGGCCGCGAGGTTGTCGTTGAGATCGACGAGGCCGTCGTACAGCGCCTCGTCGACAAGGAGGCGTCCCAGTGAACCCTCGCCGCTCGAGACGCGGGCCAGCGTTGCGGAAAGATCGTTCGAGAGCTGCGTGAGGCCGAGGACGGCATCGGCCGCTTGGCCGAGGAGTTCATCGTAGCTCAGCGCGGGCGCCGTCCCGATCGTGTCTCCCGGGACAAGGATTGCCGAATCCGGAGATCCCGGTTCGATGTCGATGAGACGGTCGCCGAGGAGTCCCTGCGTCCGCACGCGGGCTCGCGAGCCGCGACGGATCTGCTCCCGGACGTCCACGTTGACCCCGAGCCAGACCGCGACCGCCGCCTCCGAGTCGCCCCGCTCTTCCGGGGCGATGAACTCCACGCGCTCGACCTGACCGACGCCGCGCCCGGCCACCTGGACGGGAGCTCCCGGGCGGAGCCCCGAAGCCGATTCCATGAGCGCCACGAGCTGGTAGCGCTCGCCGAACACGTCCCCGATCCGACCCACGAAAAGCACGCACAGCGCGAGAAGGACGAGGGAGACGATGAGGACGAACCCCACGCGCATCTGGTCCCATGTGATCGGTTCCGACCGTCGCATCGTATCCTTTCCTGCCTCTGTCCGTTGCCGTGGAAGGCCCGTCCGTCAGCCTCGGAAGGCCCGAACATAGCGGTCTTCCGTGGCATGCATCTCCTCCGGCGTCCCGCTGAAGATAATCTCCCCGTCCTTCAGGAGCGCGGTCTCGGTCGCGATTCTCGATGCGGATCGCACATCGTGGGTCACCACGACGACGCACACGTGGAGTTCCCGCCGCAGCTTCAGAATCAGTTCGTCGATCCTCCGCGTCGTGATCGGATCGAGCCCGCTCGTCGGTTCGTCGAAGAGAAGGATCGGCGGCCGGTGAGCGATCGCCCGCGCGATGGCGACGCGCTTGCGCATGCCTCCCGACAGTGCGGACGGAAGTAGAGGAAGGACCACGGCCGGGTCGAGGTCCACGAAGGACAGCACCTCCTCGACCCGCTCCCGGATCTCGTCCTCCGGCAGCGTCGTATGCTCGTAGAGCGGGAAGGCCACGTTGTCGAACACGTTCAGCGAGTCGAAGAGCGCCGATCCCTGGAACACCATCCCCATCCGTTCCCGGAGGGCCAGAGCCTCCGGACGCGAAACCGCGCTGATGTCGCGTCCCTCGATGAGGACCTCGCCGCGGTCGGGAAGGAGGAGCCGGAGCATGAGGCGCAGGATCGTCGACTTTCCGACCCCCGACCCGCCGAGGATGCAGAGCGTCCCGCCCCGGGCGACGCCGAGCGAAACGCCGCGCAGCACCTCGTGATCCCCGAACGAAAGCCACACATCCCGGAGTTCGACGATTTCGGGCCCGCCGGACCCGCTCCCGTGGGTTTCCAGCTCGCGGCGAATCTCGTCGCGCAACTCCGCCTCGAAGGCCTCGCTTCCCGGCTGGGGCGCGCCGGTGGGCGTCCGGTCGCTCATGGTGGTTCGCTCACCATTGGAACATGGCGAGCAGGATCTGGGTGAGGAAGTAATCCGCCGCGAGGATCAGGATGGACGAGGTCACCACGGCGCGGGTCGTCGCTCGCCCGACGCCTTCCGTGCCGCCCTCGGCCCGAAGCCCGTGGAAGCAACTCGTGAGCGCGATGATCCCGCCGAAGGTGAAGGGTTTCACCAGCCCCTGAATCAGGTCGATGGGGATGACCCTGAGCACGAAGCCGCTCTGGGCGAGGGTGTCCCACACGGAGTTGATATACAGCTGGGCCGTGAAATCCAGCGTCAGGACCGCGATGAGAAGCCCGCCCATGATGGCGACGGCGTCGCCGATGATCGTGACCACCGGGAGCATCACGAGGGCGGCGAGAAAACGCGGCACGACGAGTTTCCGGATCGGGTCGACACCCATCGTGCGGAGGGCGTCCACCTGCTCCGTGACACGCATTGCGCCCAATGCTGCCGCCATGCCGGCGCCCGCGCGGCCCGTGACGATGAGCGCCGTGAGAACGGGACCGAGTTCGCGTATCGTGCTGGCCCCCACAAGGCGGCCGATGTAGACCGTTGCCCCGAACCGCTCCATTTCCACGGCAGACTGGAGGGCGAGCACCATCCCCGTGAAGAGGCCGGTCAGCATGACGATGAAGATCGACGCGACGCCGATCGTGTCCATCTGCTGAACGAGATCGCCGCGATAGAAGGGCTGACTCAAACAAGCCCTCCACACGCGTACGAGGAGCCGGCAATAGGCCTCGACCGCAAAGGCCATGCGGAGCACGGCATCGCGAGCGAGTCTTGCGGCGGAACGGCGAGCGGAGCCGTCGGGCACGATCTTTGGCGCTCTCCCGGGGATCGAAGTATGTTCGCCCGACCGCCAGAACGCGTTCGAACGCAACGACTCGCCTCCAGCGATGAGGCGTACGGGCGAGGTTACCGGCTCCCACCGACCCGATGCAAGGCAACGGCGACCCGCGGATATTCCGCGCCACGCCCGGTGGCAGCGGCCGATCGCCCGCCCCCCGAAAGGAGCCTCGAGCCATGCAGACCGGACCGGTCCACACCGACCATGCACCCGCCGCCGTCGGCCCCTACTCCCAGGGATATTGGGCCGGCGAGCTGTTTTATTCCGCAGGACAGGTGGGGTTGGTGCCGTCCACCGGTCAGCTGGTGGGCGCCGACGTCGTCTCCCAGGCGGAGCGGGTGATGACGAACCTGGCGGCCGTGCTGGACGAGGCGGGGCTCGCCTTCGGAGACGTCGTGAAGACGACGATCTTCCTTGCGGACATGGGCGACTTCGGTGTCGTGAACGAGGTCTACGCCCGCCACTTCGAGCCTCCCTACCCCGCGCGCTCGACCGTCGCCGTGGGCGCGCTGCCCCTGGGGGCCCGCGTCGAGATCGAGGTGATCGGCCGGGCCCGGCCGGCCACCTGATCGGTCGGACCGGAATGACGACGACACGGATGACCGGGAGCGGATGGTGACTGGTGTCGCCTGCGGTCTTCAAAACCGTTACGGGGCGTTCACGCGTCCCGGGTGGGTTCGATTCCCACACGTTCCCGCCACCTTCGCGCTCGCGGCCCTGCTCCTGCTCGGCCACGCGCTGGACCCGTCGTCGCTGCGGGCGCAGGATCCGCCGCCTCCCCCGGCGGTCGCCGATTCGGTGCCCGCGGCAGCGACCCCCGCCGCCAACACGACGGGCCGCCCCCCCCCCATCTCCCCGCTCGGGGCCTTCGGCCGCTCGCTCATCCTCCCGGGCTGGGGACAACTGGAGGTCGGACGCCCGTCGCGCGGCGCCTTCTACTTCGCCGCGGAGTCCGTCTTCCTGTTCATGGTCTTCAAGTCCGACGCGCGGCTCTCCGCGGCGAAGGAGGAACTGCCGCTGAACGAAGAGCGGATCTCGAACCGTTCGGGGCAGCGGGAAAACTGGATCGTCCTCGCCGGGTTCATCGCCTTTCTGAGCGGTCTCGACGCGTGGGTGTCCACCCAGTTCTGGGACTTCGAGCCCTCTATCGGCCCGCCCGCCGATGGATCCGTCGGGATCGCCGTCGGTTTCAAGGTCGATTTCCCCTAGCAGCCCGTGGCACTCGAACCGGGCAGGGGTCCTGTGACGGGCCGCTAGCCGGGCCGCCGGTAGGACTCCAGGCGGATCTCGTCCGGCGTCACGACGGCGAAGCTGTTGTGATGGAGCCAATCCCCGGAGTTGAGGTAAAACCTCCCCGGGGCGACTTCCGCGACTTCCGGCCGGTGCGAGTGTCCGAACACGACCAGGTCGACATCCTCGTGAGCGGCCAGCACCTCGATGGCGTGCCGCGCAAGGAGCGAAGCACGGGGCGATTCCTTCCCGGCCCCTCCAGCCTGGGTCCGCCGCGTCCCGCTGGCAAGCCGGGCGAGTGGGAGCCCGAGGTCGGGGTGAACCCACCGGAAGAGTCCGCGTCCCACCGAACTCCGGGCGGCCCGGCGCAGAATCCGGTAGCCCCAGTCCGCGGGGCCGAGTCCATCCCCGTGCGCGATGTACGCACGCCGCCCTCCGATGCGTCGCCGCGCCGGCTCGGCGAGGATCTCGATGCCGACCTCATCGCGGAGGAAACTCCCCCCCCAGGCGTCGTGGTTCCCGCCCATGAACAGGATCCGCATGCCGCCTTCCACGAGCCTCCGCAGGCGGGCGAGCACGTCGAGCTGACCCCGCGGGATCACCTGACCGTATTCGAACCAGAAGTCGAACAGGTCGCCGTTGATGAGAAGCTCGTCGCCCCAGCGGTCCGCCTCCTCGAGAAAGGCGAGAAACGCGCGCGCGTTCTCCTCGGCCACGGCGCCGAGGTGGATGTCGGACACGACGACGGTGCGTTCGCACATGGGCCGAAGCTCGGCGCGCCGGGCGCGGCGCGTCAAACTCGTGGGCGGGCCGCGGAGAACCCATCAGCCGAAAAGTTCGACACCCGGCGCGTCGGGGGAGCATATTGGGGGCATGAAAGACGCAAACGGAGTCGGAACGACGGAAGTGCGCGTGCGGTATGCCGAGACCGATCAAATGGGTCGTGCGCACCACCGCCACTACCTCGTTTGGTGCGAACTCGGGCGCACGGCGCTAATGCGCGAGCGCGGCGTGTCGTACGCGGAACTCGAGCGCGGAGGCCTCTGGCTCCCGGTTTCCCGGGTCGAAGTCGAATACCGGGTCCCGGTCGAATACGACGAACTCATCCGCATTCACACGGGCGTCGAACGCGTCCGAAGCCGTGAAGTCGTTTTCTCCTACCGGATCGCGCGCGCGTCGGACGACGCGACGCTCGCCCGTGCCCGCACCGCCCTCGTGTGTACCGATGCGCGGGGCCGTCCCCACCGGTTCCCGGCGGCCGTGAGGCGGCAACTGGAGATGCTGCCGACCGTCGTCGCTCCGCATTCCGCCGCGTGATCCGTGCTTCGGCGCCGCGCGCCCTCGGGCCCCTCCTCCTCCTGACGCTCACCGCCTGCGCTGGGGGGTTCGAGCGCGGAACCCCGCTGCCCGATGCGGAAGAGGTTGCCCGGCGGGCGCGAGCAAGCTCGGGTACGGAGCAGCCGATGCACGTCATCTTCAGGTGGGAATACGCCGGCGAGAGCGGGAGCTTCCGCGGCGATGGCGCCGCCCGGGTGAACCCTCCCGACCGCTTCCGCCTCGACCTCTTCTCGACGGGGGAGGGGAGTCTCCAGGCGACGCTCGTCGACGGCGTCCTCGCCACCTCCGGCGACCTCGAGGGCGTCGAACTGCCCCCGACCGTCTTCCTCTATGCCATGGCGGGCGTGTTTCGGCCGGGCGAGATGCCCCCCGCCCGGGGGTCCGAGGTCCGCGGCCTCCGCGTGCTCGAGTTCGCGGTCGAGGGAGGCGCGACGCGAAGCTATTATCTTGAAGGCGGGCGGCTCACCCGGCTCGATGAGCGGCGGGCGGGCCGTCGCGAGCGATGGATCGAACTCGAGTGGGGGAGCGATCCCCGCTGGCCCCGGGAAGCCCGGTACCGGGACAACGTGGACTCGAGCGGGGTACGTTGGGAGTTACTGAGCGCGACGGCTCAATCACAGCCATACGATGAGGAAAACTATGTCTTGCCGATTCCGCTCCGGAGCGATGGTCGCGATCGCGATGCTCACGGTGCTGGCGGGGTGCTACAGCTTCTCCGGCGGCGGCGGGCTGCCCAGCCACATGCGCACCGTCTGGGTCGCTCCGATCGAAAACGAGAGCACCCAGTTCGGCATCGCGGAGTCCCTGATGGACGAACTCCTCACGGCGGCGCGCCAGCGGCTGGGGCTGCGGCTTTCGTCCGAGGAGGAAGCGGACGCGGTCATCACGGCGCAGATCCGGCGCTACAACGATGAGGCGGTCAACTTCGACGCCGTCGGCGGTGTCGGCGCGGACGTCTTCCAGCGCCGCGTGACCGTCAGCGTCTCCGTGGAGATCCTGGATGTGGCCGAGAACCTCATCATCTGGGGAAATCAGAGTCTGACGGGCACGGGGGAGTACGAACCCGGAAACGAAACCGAAGACCAGGCCCTGATCGTCGCCCTCGAGAATCTCGTCCAGCAGATCGTCGACGGGGCGCAATCGCAGTGGTAGACTGACCGGCGTCGACCGCCGGGGCCGATCGCGCGGGAAGCTCTCGCGCCCACGCGATGCGTTCGCCATTCTGTGGTCGATTCGTTCACACGGGCCGACAACCTTAACTCAACGTCCGGGCGCCAACATGCCGCAAGCCGCTCGACCCGCCACGCGGAACCTGTGACGTACGCCGCCGGTCTCGTCGCCATCCTGGCGGGCGTCTGGCTCCTCCTGTCGGGGTACTTCGACAAGCCGCTGCTACTGGGCCTCGGCGCCGTGTCGGTCGCGCTCGTCGTCTTCATCTCGCTCCGCATGCGGATCGTCGACGACGAGGGTCTGCCGGTCCAGCTGCCGGCGGGGCTCGTCCGCTACCTGCCCTGGCTCGTCATCGAGATCGTGAAAGCGAACGTCGATGTGGCCCTGCGCATCATCAGGCCGGATCTGCCGATCCGTCCGCGCGTGATCCGCGTGCGGGCGGGACAGCGAACGGACGTCGGCCGGGTCATATACGCGAACTCCATCACGCTCACTCCCGGCACCGTGACGATCGACACGGAGGGCGACCACATCACGATCCACGCCCTGACGGAGGAGGCGGCTGCAGGCGTCCTCTCCGGGGAGATGGACCGGCGGGTCACACGGGTCGAGGGACACGGATGATCCTCGCCGCCGCGGTCGCCGCGATCATCGTCACGATGGGACTCGCCCTCGTGCGGGCGGGGAAGGGACCGACGGTCTTCGACCGGATTCTCGCGCTGAACATGTTCGGCACGAAGACCGTCCTCCTGATCGCCGCGATCGGGTTCGTGACGGGCCGGCCGCACTTCCTCGATGTCGGACTCCTGTACGCCCTCATCAACTTCATCGGCGTCATCGCGGTGCTGAGATTCTCGAAGTACGGGAACTTCGCGGACCCGGACCGCGAGAGGACGTCATGATCCTCGAGATCGTGAGTTCGGTACTCGTGATCGCCGGCGCGGTCTTCGCGGTCATCGGCGGGATCGGCATCGTCCGCCTGCCCGATTTCTTCTCTCGCATCCACGGCGCGGGGATCACGGACACGCTGGGTGCGGGGCTGATTCTGACCGGGCTGATGTTCCTCTCTCCCGACTGGACCGTGACGATGAAGCTCGTCGCGATCCTCGTCCTGCTCGGGATCACGAGCCCGACGGCCACCCACGCGCTCGCCAACGCGGCGCTCGAGACCGGGCTCCGGCCGGACGTCGATGAGACGGAGGAGGCGACATCGAGTTCATAGCCCTCGAGGTCCAGATCGTCACGGCGCTCCTCCTCACGCTTCTGTGTGCGACGGCGGTTGCGGTCGTGCGCATGCGCGGCCTGTTCGCCGCCGTGATGCTGATGGGGATCTTCAGCTTCCTCGGTGCCTCGTGGATGCTCCTGCTCGATGCTCCCGATGTCGCCTTCACGGAGGCCTCGGTCGGGGCCGGGATCTCGACCATCCTCGCGCTCGCGACGCTCGCACTGACGACGCGCAAGGCGAAGGTGCCCGTTCGACGACCCGCGCTCCCGCTGCTCATCGTCGCGGTCACCGGAGCGGCGCTCGTCTACGGGACGCTGGACATGCCCCATTTCGGCGATCCGGAGGCTCCGGCCAGCAACTACCCGCACCCGTCCTACGTCGAGCGCACGGAGGACGACATCCACGTGCCGAACGTCGTCACGGCGGTACTCGCGAGCTACCGGGGCTACGACACGCTCGGCGAGACCGTCGTGATCTTCACCGCCGGGATCGCCGTGCTGGCTCTCCTGCGGGGGAGCCGCAAACGCCAGCCCGCGGGCGGGGGAGGGGAGGACGCGCGATGACGGACCACACGATCCTGCGCGTCGTCAGCAAGCTCCTGCTGCCGTACGTCCTCCTCTTCGCCCTCTACGTGCAGTTCCACGGCGACTACGGTCCGGGCGGCGGATTCCAGGCGGGCGTGATCTTCGCGGCCGGCTTCGTGCTCTACGGCCTCATCTTCGGGCTCACCGCGGTGCGCCGCGTCGCCCCGGCCCGCATGGTCGAACTCGTCATCGCGACCGGCGTGCTCGTCTACGCGGGCACCGGGGTCGTGGCGATGCTCCTGGGCCGGAATTTCCTCGACTACGACGCCCTGAACCCCGCGCACCCCTCGACGGGGCAGCACTACGGGATCCTCGTCGTCGAACTGGGCGTCGGGATGACCGTCGCCGCGGTGATGATCGCGATCTATTCGACCTTCGCCGGGCGGGGGCGCGCATGACCGAAACCGTCCTCGGCCTCTACAACTACTGGGTCGTCATCTTCCTGATGATGATGGGGTTCTACATCGTCATTTCACGCGGCAACCTCATCAAGAAGGTCATCGGACTCAACATCTTCCAGAGCTCCGTCTTCCTCTTCTACATCACGGTCGGAAAGGTGAGCGGGGGCACGGCGCCGATCGTCGCCGAGGGATTCGAGGTCTACAGCAACCCGCTCCCGAGCGTCCTCATCCTGACCGCGATCGTCGTGGGCGTCGCGACGACCTCGGTCGCCCTTTCGCTCGTCGTGCGCATCCGCGAGGCGTACGAGACGATCGAGGAGGATGAAATCTACGCGCAGGACGAGGCTCGATGAGCCAGGCGCTCCAGGCGCAGTTGCCGGTCCTGCAGGTCCTCATCCCGCTTCTCGCGGCGCCGCTCTGCATCATCCTGCGGCGGCGGTCCCTGGTTCTCCCGTTCGCGACGGGCGTGTGCTGGCTCACCTTCCTCGTCTCCGTCTTCCTCCTGGGCGACGTGCTCGAGGCGGGCGTCATCAGCTACGAAATGGGAGGCTGGGCGGCCCCGTGGGGGATCGAGTACAGAGTCGACGCACTCGCCGCCTTCGTCCTCCTCTTCGTGTCCGGGATCGCCGCCCTCGTTCTGACCTACGCGCCGCGCAGCCTCACCGACGAGATTCCGGCCAGCCGGCACTATCTCTTCTGCACCCTCTACCTACTCTGCGTCACGGGGCTGCTCGGCATCGCGATCACCGGGGACCTGTTCAACGTCTTCGTCTTCCTCGAGGTCTCGGCGCTCTCGTCCTACGCTCTCATCGCGCTCGGGGGTCGCCGGCAGGCGTTGCCCGCGGCGTTCCAGTACCTCGTGATGGGCACGATCGGGGCCACGTTCATCCTCATCGGCATCGGCCTCATGTACCAGATGACGGGGACGCTGAACATGGCGGACATGGCGGAGCGGCTTCCCGCCGTGGAGGGCGTGCGGACCGCGCTCGTCGCCTTCGGCTTCCTCACCGTCGGGATCGCGCTCAAGATGGCGCTCTTCCCGCTCCACGTCTGGCTCCCCAACGCCTACTCGTACGCGCCATCGGTGGTAAGCGCCTTCATCGCGGCCACGGCCACGAAAGTCTCCGTCTACATCCTGCTGCGCTTCATGTTCAGCGTGTTCGGCCTCGAGTTCTCGTTCGAGCAGCTCGGACTCGGACGCGCGCTCATGCCGCTGGCCCTGGCCGGAATCTTCGTCGCCTCCACGGTGGCGATCTTCCAGCGCAACGTGAAACGCATGCTCGCCTACTCCTCGGTTGCGCAGATCGGCTACATGGTGCTCGGCATCAGCTTCGCGACCGCGACGGGGCTCACGGGCGGCATCGTCCACCTGTTCAACCACGCGCTCATCAAGGGTGGGCTCTTCATGGCGATGGGGTGCGTGATGCTGCAGCTGCACTCCGTCGACCTCGATGAAATGGCCGGGATCGGACGCGCGATGCCGTGGACGATGGCCGCATGGGCCCTCGGCGGTCTCGGCCTCATCGGGGTACCGGCGACGGCCGGTTTCATCAGCAAGTGGTACCTCATCCAGGCCGCGCTGGAACAGAACAGCCTCGTCGTCGCCGTCCTCCTGCTCCTCAGTTCGCTCCTCGCGCTCGTCTACGTGTGGCGCGTGGTCGAGATGGCCTTCTTCCATGAACCGAGCGCGCGGGCCCGCGAGGCGCGCGAGGCGCCGCTCGCCATGCTCGTTCCCACCTGGGTGTTGCTCGGGGCGACGGTGTTCTTCGGCATCTACACCCGGTACTCGGCGGGCGTGGCGGAGCAGGCGGCCGAAGCCGTGCTGCGGGGGCTCCCGTGAGCGGACTCGTGCCGCTGCACCTGGCGCTGGTCATCCCCCTCGCCGGTGCGGTGCTCATTGCCCTGTTCGGCCGGTGGCCCAACGTGCGGGAAGCCGTGACGCTCGCCACCGGCGTCGCCCTTTTCTGGTTCGTGACGTCGCTGCTGCCGCACGTCCTCGCCGGCGCCACCCCTGGGGTCCTGCTGGTTCGGCTCCTCCCCGGAGGCCTCTCCCTCGTGCTCCGGCTGGAGCCCCTCGGCATGCTCTTCGCCCTCGTGGCTTCCGGGCTCTGGATCGTTACTTCGCTGTATTCGATCGGCTACATGCGGGGACACGGAGAGGCGCACCAGACGCGGTTCTACGTCTGCTTCGCGGTCTCCATCTGCGCCGCCATGGGCGTGGCGCTCGCGGGCAACCTGCTCACGCTGTTCCTCTTCTACGAGGTGCTGACGCTCTCGACCTACCCGCTCGTCTCGCACCACGGGACGCGGAAGGCGATGAAGGGCGCCCGCACGTATCTGGGGATCCTCGTCACCACGTCCGTCGCGTTCCTCCTCCTGGCGGTGGCGTGGACCTGGGTCCTTGCTGGCACGCTCGACTTCCGCGTCGGGGGGATCCTGGCCGGCCGGGCGGAGGAAGGCATCCTCCTCATCCTCCTCGCGCTCTTCGTCTTCGGGACGGGGAAGGCCGCCCTCATGCCGGTCCACCGCTGGCTTCCCGCCGCCATGGTGGCGCCGACGCCGGTGAGCGCGCTCCTCCACGCGGTCGCGGTCGTGAAGGCCGGCGTGTTCACGATCATGAAGGTCGTCATCTACATCTTCGGCCTCGATCTGCTGACCGCGACGGGGATCAGCGTCTGGCTCATGTACGCCGCGGGCTTCACCGTCATCGCGGGTTCGCTCGTCGCCATGGCGCAGGACAACCTGAAACGGCGCCTCGCCTACTCCACGGTGAGCCAGCTCTCCTACATCGTCCTCGGAGCGGCGCTCGCGAACACCTGGGGCGTCGTCGGCGGCAGCATGCACATCGCGATGCACGCGTTCGGCAAGATCACGCTCTTCTTCTGCGCCGGCGCGATCTACGTCGCGGCGCACAAGACGGAGGTCAGCGACATGCGCGGGCTGGGCCGCGCGATGCCGATCACGATGGCGGCGTTTCTCATCGGCGCCCTAAGCGTCATCGGCGTCCCGCCCCTCGGCGGGAGCTGGAGCAAGTGGTATCTGGCGCTTGGCGCGCTCGACGCCGGGCAGATTCTATTCGTCGCCGTCCTCATGGTCAGCTCGCTGCTGAACATCGCGTACCTCGTGCCGATCCCCATCCGGGCGTTCTTCTCGAAACCCGCCGACGGATCGGAGCCGCCGCGCTTCAGGGAGGCGCCGGCATTCTGCGTCGCGGCGCTCTCCTTCACGGCGCTCGGCTGCATCGTCCTCTTCTTCCTCGCGGACGATGTGTATCGCCTGCTCATCCCCCTGGGCGGAGGGTAAGACATGGCCTCTGGCAAGCGCGATATGAGCGGGGAGGTGAAGGACCGGGGCAGGCACTACTTCGACGACCCGAAGCGCTGGAAGCGCCTCATCGCGATCCTGATCGTGGCGTGCGCCGTCGTCTTCGCGCTCGACATCGCGAACCCGATCCTCTACAGACTGACAGGCTTCGAGTTGCGCCACCCGGAGCGCAGCTGGGAGGGTTTCCCCGAGTTCTACGCCGTTTACGGGTTCCTCGCCTACACGGCGATCGTCTACACCGCGAAGCTGCTCCGGAAGGGCGTGATGCGGGACGAGGACTACTATGATCGGTAGCCTTCCTCCCGCGGCGGTGATGATCCTCGGGGCGCTCTTCGTGCCCCTGCTCCGGGGTCGTGCGCGTACGGGCTGGGTCCTTCTCCTGCCCGTCGCGAGCCTCGCCGCACTTCTCTCGCTGGGGGAAGGGGAGTTCGGGCAGGTCTCGATCTTCTCCTACGAGCTGACCCTCGTCCGCATCGACGGGCTGAGCCGGATCTTCGGGTGGCTCTTCCACATCGCCGCCTTCATCGGACTCATCTTCGCCCGGCGCGGAGGAAGCGCGCTCGAGGACACTTCGGCGCTGGTCTATGCGGGTGCCGCGATAGGAGCCGTCCAGGCCGGCGACCTGATCACGCTCTTCGTCTTCTGGGAACTCCTGGCGCTGAGTTCCGTCTTCCTCGTGTGGGCGCGCCGCACGGAACGTTCGTACCGGGCGGGCATCCGCTACCTCATCGTCCAGGTCGGATCGGGCGTCATCCTGCTCGCCGGTATCATCGCCCACGCGCGCGCCACGGGGTCGGTCGCCTTCGACCACATGGGGACGGAGACGCTGGGCGGGAAGCTGATCCTGCTCGGAATCGGGATCAAGGCGGCCTTCCCGCTGCTCCACAACTGGCTCACGGACGCCTACCCGGAGGCCACCTACAGCGGGGCCGTCTTCCTCAGCGCCTTCACGACGAAGGTCGCCGTCTACACCCTGGCGCGGGGATACCAGGGCGAGGATCTGCTGATCTGGGTCGGCGTGGTGATGACGATGTTCCCGATCTTCTACGCCGTGATCGAGAACGATCTGCGCCGGGTCCTCGGCTACAGCATGATCAATCAGATCGGCTTCATGGTGTGCGGCGTCGGGATCGGCACCGAGATGGCCATGAACGGGGCCGTCGCGCACGCCTTCAACGACGTGCTTTTCAAGGGACTCCTCTTCATGTCGACCGGCGCGCTGCTCTATCGCACCGGTACGACGAAGTGCAGCGAGCTGGGCGGACTCTACAAGAGCATGCCGAAGACGGCGGGCCTGTGCATCGTCGGCGCCGCCTCCATCTCCGCCTTCCCGCTCTTCAGCGGGTTCGTGAGCAAGTCGATGGTGATGGCGGCCGCGCTGGAACAGAACCTCGACGTCGTGTGGCTCTTCCTCCTCTTCGCCTCCGCCGGCGTGCTCCATCACGCGGGAATCAAGATCCCGTTCTACGGTTTCTTCGGCCCCGATTCCGGGATCCGCACGAAGGAGGCGCCCACAACCATGCTCATCGCGATGGGGATGGCCGCCTTCCTGTGCGTATTCAACGGGGCGTTCCCGACCCTGTTCCTGTATCCGAACCTGCCGTACGAGGTGACGTACGTGCCGTTCACCTCCGCGCACGTGATCAGCCAGCTGCAGCTCCTCTTCTTCGCCGTGCTCGCGTTCGTGTGGCTCAGGCTGTCGGACCGGGAGCCGCACGAGTTGCCCTCGACGAATCTGGATGCGGACTGGTTCTATCGCCGCTTCGGCAGGAGCCTGGCGCTTGCGGCCGGGGGCGTCGCGTCGCGGCTGCGGGATGCCGTCGCGGCGCGCTCCGTGGCCGCGGCCGGCAGCGCGATCGGATCGGCGCGGCGCTACATGGGCCCGACCGGCGTGTGGGGGCGCACCTGGCCCACCGGCACCAACGTCATCTGGGTCGCCATCCTGCTCCTGGTGTTCCTGCTCCTCTACTACGCGAGTACGCCGGTCGCGAGCGTTCCGCCGCTGCCATGACGACGTCCGGCGCGGCGGGGACCGGCGGGGTTCGGGATTCGAGCGCCTGGGCCCTGATCGAGTCCATCCTCGCCGGCCAGGAGGCGATCGTCGCGCTCGGCGTCACCCTCGAGGAGCTGGGCGAGGACACCGCGGTCCTCAGGATGCCCAAACAACTCGAGCTGACGCGGGGCGACGGCACCAGGTATCACGGCGGTCCGGTCGCGTCGCTGATCGACATCGCGGGGGACATGGTCGTCGCGGTGCGAGCCGGAGGCGGCGTCCCGACGATCTCGCTGCGGGTCGACTACCTCCGCCCCTGCACAGGCCCGTACCTGCTGGCCACGGCCCGCCTCCGGCGTTACGGCCGTACGATCTCGGTTTCCGACGTCGACGTGC
Source organism: Candidatus Palauibacter polyketidifaciens (assembly GCF_947581785.1). NCBI lineage: Bacteria > Pseudomonadati > Gemmatimonadota > Gemmatimonadia > Candidatus Palauibacterales > Candidatus Palauibacteraceae > Candidatus Palauibacter > Candidatus Palauibacter polyketidifaciens. Next base: position 89,223 of record NZ_CANPVO010000014.1, read on the forward strand.
ACGACGACCAGGGGCGCCTCTGCGCGGTGGGACGCGGGACCTACTCGTCGCTCGTGGGCTGAAGGTGTCCCTCGTGGTCGGGGCGCGCCGGTCGCCGCTCTCCCGGGCGCAGGCGGCCTGGGTGGGAGACCGACTGCGCGAACGCTGGCCGAAGCTGTCCATCGAATACCGATTCATCTCCACCGCCGGGGACCGCGATCCCGGGACGCCGCTGCCGGAGATCGGGGGCAAGGGGCTGTTCACGGAGGACCTCGAACGCGCGCTCCGGGAGAGAGAGATCGACGTCGCGGTGCATTCCCTGAAGGATCTGCCGGCCGACCTCCCCGATGGGTTGATGCTGGGCGCGGTCCCGTCCCGCGAAGATCCGCGGGATGTGCTCGTAGTCCGGGATTCGCTCCATTCCGCCGCACCGGATGACGGCCGGGGCGACGTCCTCCGGCGCCTGCCCGCCGGCGCGCGGGTCGGCACGTCTTCGCTGCGCCGCGCCGCGCAACTGCGCGCCTCCCGTGCCGACCTCGATCCGCGGCCGATCCGCGGGAACGTCGACACGCGGCTCCGCAAGCTGAAAGACGGCGGCTTCGAGGCGCTGGTTCTGGCCGCAGCCGGGCTCCGTCGCCTGGGCCTGTGGCCGCCCGGTGCACACGCCCTGGACGACGGCTGGCTGCCTGCCCCCGGACAGGGCGCGCTCGGGCTCCAGTGTCGGGCCGGCGAAGACGACATGGCTGCCCGCGTGCAGGCGCTCGACGATCCGACCGCCCGACAGGAGGTCACGGCCGAACGGGCGCTCCTGGCGGCGCTCGAGGGGGGGTGCCGGGTCCCCATCGCGGCCCGTGCGTTTCCGCGGGGGGAGGACCTGTGCCTTCGCGCGGCCGTCTACGACGTGGACGGCGGCCCGCCGGTCGAAGGCGTCGAGACAGGGCCTCGCTCGTCGGCCTTCGCCATCGGCCGGGGTCTGGCGGAACGCATGCTGGAGGCGGGTGCGTCCCGCCTCGTGGAGCGGGCGCGGCGGCTCAGCCGGTGAGGCGGCGCGAACCGTCCGCCTGGTATCCGTACACGAGGGTCATGCACCCCGGCGTCGCCTGCGGACAGTAGTAGCTCAGGATCCTCAGCTTGGCGTAGCGCCCCTCCGCGGTCCGGATCACGTACGTCTCGTCCTTCGGCTCGAGGAGGTGGGAGAAGAACCCGTACCGATACCAGCGCTCGAGCCCGGGCGTCGCCGGGCCATCCTCAAGCGCGCGCTCCGTCGTTGCATACCCGGACGCCGGGGCCTCGGTCACCGCTTCCCACGGCACGCCGATGGCGATGGCCCCGCCGGCCCCGGGATACCCCGTTCCGCCGTTCACGATGACGTGGTAGCGGTTGAGCGCGAGATCCCAGCCCGCGAGCGGCCCATCCACCGCGCTCCTCTTGTCGAAATCGAAGTGGACCCACTGCGATCCGTCCCGCGCATCGATCGTCACGGTATCCACCACGAACCCATCCACCGGAGGCTGCGGGGCGATGGGCGTGGGGATGAACGTCAGCGGATCGGGTCTTACGAACGAGCCGGCCACGACGACGGCGATGACGAAGAGGAACGCGGCCCCCGCGACATACAACACGACCGGCCGGCCTCCGCCCGCCCGTTCCTCGCTCCCGTCACGCACGCCGTCTACCGAAGCGTCGCGCCGCCGAACCTGCGCCTCACCGCTCCCGGCGCCACGGAGAGTCGCGCCACGTTCCGCTGAGGAACCTGGTCAGGTTGGCGAGATAATAGGCCAGACCGGCCGCCGCGAGGGCGAAGGCGACGCCGATGAGCAGCGCCCCGACGCTGCCGGTGCTCGCGAAGATCCGGAACTCCCACGCGGCGAAGACGGCGCAGAACACGATGGCCGTGGCGATGAGGAAGCGGTGAAAGCCGATGATCGACATGGGACGTTCCGTTCACGGTGGACGGCGCTGGAACCGTCACACATCGTACGATGACGGGGCGAACCTCGAAACGTCGTCCCGGTGACGCTATCGGTGATGCTGTTGACCCTTCACAGGCCCGGTGGGAGCTTCCACCCCCGATGAACTCCGGAATCCGCACCTATCACGAAGTCGACGAACTGCCCTCGGATCTTCCCGATCAGATGGCGGCGCAGGACGAGCGCGTGTCCGCTCGACTCGCCTCCGTGGCACGGGTCGTCGCCGTGATGAGCGGCAAGGGCGGGGTGGGGAAGAGTCTCGTCTCCGCCCTTCTCGCGACGGCGATGGCCCGTCGGGGGCGTCGCGTGGGCCTGATCGACGCGGATCTGAACGGTCCCAGCGTTCCCCGCCTTCTGGGCATCGAACCGGGGACGCTCGCGGAGGGACCGGACGGACTCGAGCCGCCCACCTCGCCGGCGGGGGTGCGCGTCATGTCGATGGGGCTCCTCCTGGAGCCGGAGCGGGCCCTCGCCTGGCGCGAGCCCGCCGACGCCGGCTTCGTCTGGCGCGGCGCCCAGGAGCGCGGAGCGCTGCGGGAGTTCATCGCGGATGTCGCCTGGGGGGAGCTCGACGTCCTCCTCGTCGATCTCCCGCCGGGTACCCAGCGCCTCGCCGAGCTGCACGTCCTCGTCCCCCAAATGGCGGGAGTCCTCACGGTCACGATCCCGAGCGCGGCTTCGCGCGACTCCGTAACCCGCTCGCTCGACATGGCGCGGACACGCGGCCTGCGCCTGCTGGGGGTGATCGAGAACATGTCGGGAATCCTCTGCGGCGCCTGCGGCAGCCTCGTCCCGCTGCATGCCGGAGAGGCGGGCGAAGATCTTGCGGAGGGCTTCGACGTCCCGCTTCTCGCCCGCCTCCCCTTCGACCCCGAGTTGGGGGCCGCCGCCGACGGAGGCCGCCTCGATCCGTGGGTGGACGGGACGGGGCCCGCGGCGGAGGCGCTCGGGCGCCTGGCGGAGCAGCTGTGAAGTTCCTCTGCCTCGAATGCGACCGGCAGATGGCGTTCGACGAACGCGCCGTGCCGGGCGACGGCACGATGGCCGCCGTCTTCAAGTGCCCGGACTGCGGGCGGAAGACGGCGATGCTGGCCAACCCCATGGAGACGCAACTCGTCAGTTCCCTCGGTGTGAAGGTGGGCGGCCGCACGGTGCCCGACGCGAACTTCGAGGGCATTCGCAGCGGGGTGGCCACAGGCAGGGAGGAAGCGTTCGAGCCACCCCCCGCGGCGAATCCGGGGGGCGTCCGATGGAGTGTGGAGGCGGTGGAGCGGCTCGGTCTCGTCCCCTCGTTCGTCCGGGGGATGGTGAAGAAGATCTACAGCGACTACGCCAGGGAGCGGGGGATCGAGGAGATGACCCCCGCCGTCATGGACCGCGCACGCACCGATCTCGGACTCGAGGGGATGTGATGGAAGGCGCTCCGGACCCGCTGATCGAACGGGAGGTTCACGGCGTGCGGGCCGTAGTGGACCGCGACCTGTGCGTCGGGTTCGGTGACTGCATCGAGGAAGCGCCGGAGGCGTTCGATCTCGACGAGGATGGCGTGGCCGTGTTCACGACCCCCGAGCATGCGTCACGAAAGCGTTTCCTGGAGGCGTGCGCGTCCTGCCCCGTCGATGCGATCACCGTCTGGGAGGACGGGATCGAGATCGTCCCTTGACGCGCCCCGCCGTTCCGGCGCTCGTCGTGGCGCGGGGCGTCAGCTACACCTACCCCGATGGGAGTGCCGCCCTTTACGAACTTTCGCTCGAGATCCGGGACGGAGAACGACTCGGACTCCTCGGCCCGAACGGGTGCGGCAAATCGACCTTTCTCCGACTCCTCGCGGGCGACCGGGTCCCGGGCCTCCGGCGAGATTCCTCGGTGGACGGTGCCCGACAACGCTGGCTCGCCCCCGATCAGCCGGCCCTGCGGTCCTGGCTCAGCGGGCGCGAGAACGCGGCCACGCTGCTCGAACTTCACGGCGGGCGGCCCCGGCAGGCCCGGGCCGCGGCCGACGCCTGGATCGAGCGCTTCGGCCTGTCGGGCGACGCGAACCGTCCTGTCGGCACCTATTCGAGCGGGATGCGTCGGCGCCTCGCCCTCGCCGTCGCCTTCGGCGTGCGACCCCGGCTGCTCCTCCTGGACGAACCGCTGGCCGGCCTCGACCCCGAAGGCCGCGCGGCGTTCGCCGCGGCCCTCGCCGACCACCGGGCCGCCGGAGGCGCCACGGTGCTCTCCGTCCACGACCCGGGCTTCGCCGCGGCGCACTGCGACCGCGTGGCCTTCATCGTCGACGGGCGTTGCGAGGTGGCGGACGCTCCCGCCCGGCTCCTCGAACGGATCGGGATCCGCCCGCGGGTCGAGATCCGCTTCCCGGCGGGAGGACATCCCGACCGCGCTGCCCTCGAGCCGGCCCCGGCGGGCGTGCGCCCGGTTTCGTGGGGTGAAGGCAGCCTGCTTCTCGAGGTCGGAGACCCGAGCCGGGCCCTCCCGGAGACGCTCGCGTGGGTTCTGCGCGCCGGAGCCTCCGTCGCCTCCGTGAACGTGCGGGAACCCGGCCTCGCGGACGCCTTCGTCATCCTGACGGGGCGGGATCTCGAGGAGACAGCGAGGGACACAGCGTGACGATCTGGCGTCTGGCGTGGCGTTCGGCGCTCGCGCGGCGGCGGCTCTTCGCCTGGAACGTGGCTGTGCCGCTGCTCCTCCTCACGCCGGTCGCGTTGAGCGAAGCGGCGGCGCCGCACCGCGTCGCCGTGTTCGGCGTGTTCATCGTCTTCTTCGGCGCGTTCGGCTCGGCGATCCCGGCCGTGCGGGATACGCGGGACGGCTGGCTCGACGAGATCCTGCGCGCGGGGTATCCGGCTCCCCGCTGGCTGCTGGAGAGGACTCTGGCCGGGACGGCGATCGACACTCTGCAACTCGTTCCGACCCTGTTCGTCCTCCTGTGGTCGGCCGGCGGCCTGCGGGCGGTTCCCGCCGTTCTCCTCGCGACCCTCGCGACGCTCTGGTTCGCCAACCTCCTCGGCCCTCTCGTCGCCGCCGCGGTGCGGTCCCTCGCCGAGGCCGCCCTCGCTTCCGCGGCGCTGTCCCTCCTCCTCCTGCACTTCGCCGGCTTCTTCCGGACGCCCGCGCCCGGCTGGACATCCTTTGTCGCCGACTGGAACCCCTACACCCCGCTCCGGGCCGCCCTGGGGGCCGCCGTCGGGCCGATTCCGGTGGACGATTCAGTATGGTTTCGCAGCCTTTTCGTCGCGGCCGGCCTCACCTTCGGGGCCGCGGTTTTCGCGCCGGATTGGAGCCGCCGCCTCCGCTGGCCAAGAACCTGGTGACCGCGTTTGACTTTCCCCGTGGTCAACCGCAACTTCTTGGCCCATAAGCGGGGGTCCGGACCTCCGGAGACCCTGAAGGCCTTGAACCAGCATCGCCGAATTCCTTGTCCGTGGCCGATCTTCGCGGACTGCGTATATCCGGGCTTCGCACCCGGGCGAGGCTGGCGCGAGCAGCGTGAACCGGCCGCAGCACGCCGTCCAACGGAGCGCCATGTATCGAGAGGTATTTGTCCCGGTCGATAACTCGCGCGAGTCGGATTGGGCCGTAGACCGCGCCATCGAACTCTGCGCCCGCTTCGGGGGCCGCATCACGGGCTCCCACGTCTACGCCGCGCGCCTCCACGACATCCGCTTCCGCCAGCTCGAAATCGGGCTCCCGGCCCAGTTCCAGGAGCCGGCCGAGATCCGCAGGCAGCGCAAAATCCACGACAAGCTGATCGAGAAGGGGCTGCAGCTCATCTCCGACAGCTTCCTCGACCAGCTCCACCGCCGCTGTACCGAAGCCGGCGTGACCATCACGCGCCAACTTCTCGAGGGCATCAACTACGAGGAGATCATCAACGAGGCGAACCGCGGCAGCGGCCGTCTCCCGAGCCTCATCGGCTTCGATCCGAACATCGCCCACAACTACGACGGCAGCGAGAAACAGCGCACCGACGTCAAGCTGGGCGAGAACGGCCGCCTGCTGGCGGAGGACGAGGAGCAGGAGGACAAGCTCGCGGGTACCTCCGGCCGCGAGTACGACCTCGTCGCGATCGGCGCTCACGGTCTCGGGCGGCAGGAGCGGAGCCGGCTCGGCGGCGTCGTCGCGCGCGCGCTCCGCGGGATCGAGAAGGACGCGCTCATCATCCGCGACGAGCGGCCGCTCGAAGGCGGCAAGTGGCTCGTCGGCGTGGACGGATCGGCCTACGCGTACAAGGGGCTGCGGATTGCGCTGGAGATGGCCCGTGAGTACGGCGCCAAGGTCTACATCGCGAGCGCGTTCGACGTGCAGTACCACCACGTCGTCTTCCACAACATCAAGGACGTGCTCTCGGTCCAGGCCTCGAAGGTGTTCAAGTTCGAGGAACAGGAAGAACTCCACAACAACATCATCGACAAGGGCCTCCTCCGCCTCTGCAAGGCGAACATCAAGCGGGCCGAGGTGATGGCGAGCGAGTTCCCCGACGTCGAGATCGAGACCCAGGTCCTCATCGGGAAGCCGTTCGACGCGCTCCTCAAGTGGGCCGAAGAGATCGATCCTTCCCTCATCGTCGTGGCCCGTCACGGCTCGCACCGGATCGAGGGCACGGATCTGGGGTCGCAGGCCGACAACCTCGTCCACCTCTCCGATGCGAACATGCTCCTCATCGGGACCGAGCAGGTGCGTCCGGAGGAGATCCCCTGGATCGAAGAGGACGGGGAGGCCGGGCTCGAGTGGGCGCCCGAAGCGGAGGTGAGGATCCTGCGCGTGCCGCCGTTCGCCCTCGGGATCGCCCGCAAGGCCGTCGAGGAGTTCGTCCTCGAACGCTACGGGCCGGGGAGCCGTTACGCGGCCGCCTTCGTCCCGAATCCGAAGGACGAGAAGAAGTACAAGGCGTCCGAGGCTCCGACGAACGGCACGGCGAGGGTGGCGCGCGAGGCCCTCGAGACGGGCGCCGCGCCTTCGATCGCCGAGGTCGGGCAGGCCGCCAACGGCCGCGCGAACGGCGAGAAGGCGGAACTCTGGAACCGTGACCAGTTGCCCGTCGTGACCAACGAACGCCTCGACGAGGCGATCAAGAAGCTCCTTCCGACTCACATGCAGCTCGTGATGGGGATCGGCGATGCGGAGGAACTCGCCCTCGCGGAGGTGAAGGCGGGTGAGGCGATGAAGCGCACCGTCGTGGAGACGAGCGACGCCGACGCCTTCGAGGCCCCCCTCCCCGTGATGGCGAAGTGTCCGGTCACGGACAACCAGATCCCCCGCGACCGCACGGACGCCGACCCGATCGTCTGGACCCACGAGGCATTCGAACGCCTGGGGCGCGTGCCGCTGATCGCGCGTCCCCTCGCGCGAAACACGGTGGAGCGCTTCGCCCGCGACCAGGGCATGTGGCGCGTGACGACGGTCGTGATGGACGAGAACAAGGACGCGATGATCGCGGCCGACGAGTTCGACCTCGACACGATGCTCGTGATGTTCAACGAGTTGAAGGCGAAGCAGGCGCGGGCCGAGGCCGCCGGCGTCGACGGGATGAGCGAGGAGATGAAGCGCTTCATCGAGGAGGCGAAGGCCTCCGGGGTGACGCGCTGTCCCATCCGCGACATCGAGCAGCAGGCGGAGGACTGTCCCGTCGACTTCAAGATGGTCTCGCCCGACGATGCCCGCGCCGCGGTCGAAAAGTTCGCGCGCACGGAACTCGGAGAGGAGACGGGAGCGGAGCAGAGCGGTCCCGCTTCGGAGCAGGGATCGCGCCCGAAGTGACCGGGGCCCCGCTGGCCGCGGAAGCTGTCGCGCACCGGAGCCCGGCCGTGCCCGGTTCGCTATGGGACGGCGGCCCCGCCGCCGCGTCGCCGCGCACCGAACCCGATGTCGCCATCCCGCACGTTGTCGCCTGGAACCTGACGCGCCGCTGCAATCTCGCCTGCTCCCACTGCTATATTTCCGCCGGATCGTGGCACGCGGCCGACGACGAACTCGACACCGCGGCGTGCTTCCGGGTCATCGACCAGGTCCTCGAAGTGAGTCCATCCCCCCTCCTCATCCTCAGCGGGGGGGAGCCGCTCGTGCGCTCCGATCTCGAGGAGATCGCGTCGTACGCCTCCGAACGCGGCGCCACCGTGACGGTGGGCACGAACGGCACCGGACTCACCGATGAACGCGTCGCCTCGCTCAAGGCGGCCGGCGTGCAGGGGGTCGCCCTGAGCGTCGACTCCCTCGACCCGCGTTATCACGACCGCTTCCGCCACGGGGAAGGCGCACTCGAAGACACGCTCGCCGCCGTCGACCGGCTGGCGGAGCACCGTCTCGACTTCCTCATCCAGTTCACGGTCACGCGCGGGAACCGGGACGAACTCGACGCCATCGCCGCCTGGGCGGATGCGAAGGGTGCCGTCTGCCTCAACGTCTATTTCCTCGTCGAGACGGGCAGGGGAGAGGGCATGCGCGGCCTCGCCCCCGCGGAGAACGACGAGATCGTGGTCCGGCTCGCCGAACTCCAGCGGGACTACCGCGGGCGGCTCATGATCCGCTCCAAGTGCCAGCCGCAGCTCATGCGGCACGTGTACGAACAGGATCCGGACTCTCCGCTCCTGAACTACCGGACGCGCTGCCCCTGCGGCGTCCAGTACTGCCGCATTACGCCCGAGGGCAAGGTGACGCCGTGCCCGTACATGCCGGAGGTGGCCGGCGACCTCGCCGACGCGTCCTTCGGCGAGATCTGGCGCGAGGCGACCGTCTTCCGCCTGCTGCGCGACGGCGAACCGGGCGGAAAGTGCGGCCGCTGCGAGTACCGCGCGCTTTGCGGCGGCTGCCGCGCCCGCGCGTACGCGGTGGACGGCGACCTCCTCGGTCCCGATCCCTCGTGCGCCTACGAGCCGGGGCCCGGCATCGCCGACGCGATCGAGCCGCGCCGGGCGGTCACCTACGGCTCGGCGGCCGAGCAGAAGCTCCAGTGGAGCGCGGAGGCCGAGGCGCGGCTCAGCGCCATCCCCAGCTTCGTGCGCGGCGTGGTGGCAGAGCGGGTGGAGAAATTCGCGCGCGACCGCGGGCACTCCGAAGTGACGCTCGACGTGATGACCGAGGTCCGCCGGGCCATGCCGGTCGACTTTTCGAAACGGATGCCCTTCTTCGCCCGGAGTCGGCGGAGCGCGGGACGGGGGGAAAAGCGATGAAGCGTTGGATGACGCGGGGCGTCGTGACCCGCGGCGTACTGCTCGCCGCCCTCGCACTGGCGGTCGCGCTCCCGCTCCTCGCGCAGGTGCCGGGGCCCGACTACGGGGAATTCAACTTCCTGGGGCTCGACCGTCGCGGTGCGGTCTGGATCGCGGCCCAGCTCCACCTGCTGTTCGCGGCCTTCGTGCTCGGCGTGCCGATGTTCGCCGTCGTCATCGAGGCGATCGGGATGTTCGGAGGGGACGAGAAGTACGACAAGCTCGCGAAGGAATTCACCCGCCTCCTGCTCGTGGCCTACAGCGCGACCGCGATCTGGGGCGCGATCCTCGTCTTCTTCCTCTCGACGCTCTACCCGCGCTTCTGGGCGTACCTCACGGCGATCTTCGCTCCGTCGATGTGGGTGTACGCCGGCCTCTTCTTCCTCGAATCGTTCACGCTCTACCTCTACTACTACGGGTGGGACGCGTGGAAGAAGGGCGCCGCGAAGAAGGTGCACTGGTGCCTGGGGATCATGCTCAACATCTGGGGCACGATCGTCATGTTCATCGCGAACGGGTGGCTCACCTACATGATGAGCCCTCCGGAGGGACTCACGGCGGATACGGCCCCCCAGACCGTCCAGTTGTGGAGCGCGATCAACAACGCGACCTGGATGCCCATCAACATCCACCGGCTGCTCGCGAACGTGGTGTTCGGCGGTGCGATCGTCGGCGCCTACGCGGCGTACCGCTTCCTCACGAGCAGGACCGACGAGGAACGCGCGCATTACGACTGGATGGGCTACACCGGCAACCTCATCGCGATCGGCGCGCTCATCGTCCTCCCCTTCGCCGGGTACTGGCTCGGACGGGAGATCTACGAGTTCAGCCAGCAGATGGGCATCACGATGATGGGCGGCTTCATGAGCTGGCTCTGGATCATCCAGGCCTTCCTCATCGGCATCCTCTTCCTCGCGGGCAACTATTATCTGTGGATCGGGATGGGACGGATCCCGGGGGCCGAACGGTTCCAGCCGTACATCAAGTGGATGCTGCTCGTGCTGGTCCTGGGCGTCATCGTGTGGGCCACCCCGAACACGATGATCGCGGACCGGGACGAGATCGCGGCCATGGGAGGGATCCGGCACCCGTTCCTGCAGGTGCTCGGGGTGATGAGCGCGAAGAACACGGCCGTCAACCTGATGATCCTGACGACGTTCCTCTCCTTCCTCATGTACCGGAGGGCGAACAAGGATCCCGTGGTCCAATGGGCGCGCGCGGGGACGGTGCTGCAGGGGGCGGCCTTCGCGCTGTGCGCCGTCGTCGTCGTGTTCTACGGCGTGTACGGCTACTTCGTGACCGCGATCGTGCGGATCGGCTTCTCCGTCTACCAGGTGCTCGCGGTCCTGGCGACGATCCTGTTCGTCATCGGGATCGACATGGCGATGCTCCGGGGCGCGAAGTCCCGGGGCGAGATCCGGTGGGGGAGGATGCCGGACCGGTCGCAGTACGCGCTCCTGATCCTCGCCGTCACATTTACGTGGCTCATGGGGCTGATGGGCTTCGCCCGCAGCGGGATCCGGCAGCACTGGCACGTCTACGAGGTGATCCGGGACACGAGCGAGCAGGCGTTCACGCCGGCCCTCGGGCCCGCGGCGACGATCATCAGCATCTGCGTGCTCATCTTCTTCGCCCTCGTCGGATTCATATTCTGGCTCGGCGGCCTGGCCGAACGCTCCGTGTACCGCGAAGCCGAGGCGAATGTGAAGGCCGGGCAGGAGGGGCGCGCCGCGCTCGGAGACCCGATGCCGGCGCCCTCCCTGGGCGACGTGGACTAGATGCGGTGCCTGATAGCGGGGACGCGAGGACGGTGGTGCGAGGACGGTAGGAATAGATGACGAACCTGAAGATCCTGTTCACGGTCGTGGCGACGTTGGCGGTGTTCACCTTCGTGGCGAACGTGATCCCGCAGGTGCAGTCGGCGGTGCCGCGGGAGATCGTGCTCAGCGCGGACATGCCGCCCGAGGAGCTGGCGGCGATCGGCGAAGAGATCTACGCCGGGGCGGGCGGCTGCACGGCGTGCCACGGCCTCGGCACGCGCGCTCCGGACCTCCTCGGCGTGGTGGGCGGTGTGTGCGCGACGCGCGTCCCGGGGCAGAGCTGCAAGGATTATCTCTGGGAGTCTCTGGTCAACCCAACGGCCTACATTGTTGAGGGCTTCGACCCCATCATGATCGATCAGAGCATCGTCTCGTCGCAGGCCGAGCTGTGGACGCTCGTTGCCTTCCTGGAGTCGCAGGGCGGCGAGATCACGGTGAACGCGGACGACTTCGCCGCGGCGCTGGCCGCCGACGACGCGGCCGCCGCCGCCCCGCCACCGACCCCCGTCACCGACCCGAACCAGGTCGACGCGGTCGCGCTGATCACGGCGCAGGGCTGCCTCGCCTGCCACGCGCTCGGTGGAGAGGGCGGCATGGTCGCCCCTCCCTTCGAGGAACTGCGGGGACAGGACCCCGCCGTCGTCCGCGAGGGGATCGTGGATCCGATGGCGACAATCAACGAGGAATACTCCGCCTTCGCCGGGACGATGCCGACGATCTTCGGCGATCTCATGTCTCCGGTCGAGCTCGATGTGCTCGTGGACTTCTTCGTGGGAGGCTCGGGTGCCGGCGGCGAGGCTCCCGGCGACGCGGCCGAAGTCCCGCCCGACAGCGCGGGAGGTAGCCGATGAAACGTTACCTGTCCCACCCGTTCTGGCAGGGCGCGATCGTCGTCGTGGCGTCCTACGTCGCGTTCGAGTACGTGATCGGCTACGTCCTCCCGGTGGTCGGCGTGGCGAGCGCGCCGGTCCCGAGTTCGGTCATCGTGGAGTACATGCTGATCGTGCTTGTCGGCGTCCTCCTCTACATGAGCGCGGACGAGGACCGGTGGCAGCGCTTCCGCGAGCCGATCCGCGCGACGATGGTGCAGCCCGACCGGCGGACGGTGCGCGGCATCCTCATGGTCGCCTTCCCGGTCCTCATCGGCTGGCTCGCCTACGAGCGCGTGAAGCCGAGCTACGCCGCACCGGCCACGCTGCGGGCCGTACACCCGGCGCCGCCGAACCAGCTCACCTTCCGCGGGGAGACGATCGAGCTGACGGGGCTCGAGAATCCGCTGCGCGAGGAAGGCTCCATGGAGGAGCACCTAGCGGTCGGGAAACGGATCTACGTGCGAAACTGCGTGCCCTGCCACGGCGATCTGCTCGACGGCCAGGGCCACTACGCGCCGGCCTTCAACCCGGTGCCCGCCGACTTCACGAGTTCGGGCAACCTGCCCCAGCTCACGGAGAGCTACGTGTTCTGGCGCATCGTCAAGGGCGGCCCCGGCCTTCCGCGCGAAGGGACGCCGTGGGACTCGGCGATGCCGGCCTGGGAGACGATCCTCGAACAGGACGAGATCTGGGCGGTGATCCTCTATCTCTACGACCAGACGGGGTTCCCGCCGCGCACCTGGGAAGAGGAAGGGGGGCACGAATGAGGGCGCCGCGCGGAACGGAAATCGTGCTCATCGCCCTCTTCGCGGGCACGCCGTCCGCGCTCGCGGGACAGGAAGACGCGGCCGCCGCCGGCAAGGTCGTGTACGATCGCTGGTGCGCGGAGTGTCACGGCGAAACCGGGCAGGGGGATGGCTCGGCCGCCGCGTCGATGCTGCCGCGGCCGCGCGACTTCACGCAGGCGCTCTACCAGATCCGGACGACCGGGAGCGGGCAGCTCCCGACGGACGCCGACATCCGGGTCGCGATCGAGAACGGACTCCCCGGCACGACGATGCCGGGCTGGCCCAATCTCTCCGACCAGGAGATCGACGACCTCATCGTCTACCTGAAGAGCTTCTCGAGGTTCTTCGCCCAGGGTCCCGCTCCCGAGCCGTTGGACTTCGGATCGGATCCCGGCGGGGGTCCCGCGGCGATCGAGGCGGGGGCGGCGGCGTATCTCACGATGCTGTGCGAAGAGTGCCACGGCCTCTCCGGGCGGGGCGATGGGACCTCGGCGCCGACGCTCGAGGATTGGCGGGGGCTCCCCATTCGCGCGGCCGACCTCACGGAGGCGTGGGTCCTGAACGGCGGCAGCAGCGTCGAGGACATGCACACGAGGATGTTGACGGGGCTGGACGGCACGCCGATGCCGTCGGCGATCGACGCCATGAACTCGGGCGTCGTCTCGCCCGATGAGGTCTGGCAGCTGTCGCACTACCTCGCCTCGTTCGGACCGCGCGAGGTGCCGCCGCTGCGGGAGGTGATCCGCGTGGGGCGGGCGGAGGGCGGGCTTCCGGCCGATGGCGGGGAAGAAGCCTGGGCGGGCGTCGAGGCCTTCTACTTCCCGCTGTCCGGCCAGGTCGTGCAGCTGCCGCGCAACTTCTCTCCGACAGTCGACGGGCTCTGGGTGCAGGGGCTCCACGACGGAAACGACATCGCGCTGCGCGTGCAGTGGAACGACCCGTCGAACAGCCCGGACCCGAACTGGGACGAGTGGCAGAACAAGATCACGGCCGCGCTCGATCTCGACGGAGCGGAGCCGATCGCCCTCGACAGCGCCGGCGCGCCGACCGTGCGGCCCCCGGACGCCGTGCTCCTCCAGTTCCCCTTCGAACTGCCGGAGGGCACCGACCGGCCGTACTTCCTGATGGGAGACGCCCGCGAACCGGTCTATCTCTGGACGTGGGACTCGGAGACCGGCATCGGCGCGGGCCGGGGCCGGGGCCTGGACTCCGTCGAACCGCTCGCCGAGGATCCGGTAGCCGGCGAGGCGACGTGGGAGGAGGGGCGCTGGACGCTCTATGTCCGCCGCTCGATCGAGGTCGAGAGCGACGGCCTCGACTTCGTGGAGGGCACTCCGACGCCCATCGCTTTCCAGGCGTGGGATGGGTCCAGCGCCGAGGTCGGAAAGCGCAGTTCCGTGAGTACGTGGTACTACATTCTCCTCGAACCTCCGGCATCCAGCACGGTCGTCGTGACGCCCCTGCTGGCCATGCTCTTGACGGGGGCCTTCGGTCTCGTTCTCGTGCGCCGGGCCCAGGACCGCCGGAGGGATCGATGAAGCAACGGGGAAGGGCTCTCAACAGCCAATTGCGCAACAGCTTCTGGTACGGAGGTAAGTCAATGCGATCGCATTTCTGGAACCGCTCGGCCGCCATGCTGGCCGTCGCGGCGATGGCCGCCTGTGGCGGCGGCGGCGGATCGTCCGAAGGTGCGGCGGACGACGCGGGCGAAGCGGCGCCGGCCGCCGCCGCGGTGGACCCGTCCACGGTGGGTACGATCTCGGGCATGGCCAACTTCGGCGGGACGGCCCCGACGATGGAGGCCATCGACATGTCGGCCGAGGCGGACTGCGCCGCCGGCTATGGCGCGGACGGGCCCATGGCCCAGAACGTCCTCGTCTCCGGTGGGGGCCTCGCCAACGTGTTCGTCTACCTGAGCGAGGGGGTTTCCGGCGCGCCGGCCGCGTCGGGCGCCGCGACGCTCGACCAGGTGAACTGCCGCTACACGCCGCACGTGCTCGGCGTCCAGAGCGGGCAGGACATCGAGATCTCGAACAGCGACAACCTGCTCCACAACATCAACGCCACCCCGACCGAGAACCGCGGCTTCAACATCAGCCAGCCGCGGGCCGGGATCACGAGCACGCAGCGCTTCGCGGTGGCCGAGGTGATGGTTCCCGTGCGGTGTGACGTGCATGGCTGGATGCAGGCGTACATCGGCGTCGTCGACCACCCGTACTTCGCGGTGACGGGCACCGACGGGAGCTACTCGATCGCCAACGTCCCCGCCGGCGACTACACGATGACGGCGTGGCACGAGGAGTTCGGAACGATGACGTCGAGCGTGACCGTCACGGCGGGCGGGACGGCCGAGGCCTCGTTCGACTACAGCGGCGAGATGATGGGCGCCGACGTCCCCATGGGCGAAGCGCTGGTCCTCGAGCACGGTACGAAGCGTATCCGGGTGGAGCGCACCCAGTAACTCCAGGCGCGGGATCCGGCGGCCCGAGCGGGTCGCCGGGTCCCGCTCGCGTTCCCGTTCCCCCGAAGGGCTCACCTGGAAGGAGATAGCTCGTGGATTGGGCGCTGCCCCCGAACTATTCGACATTCGGCGTCGTGATCGACCAGTTGTTCTGGATCATCCTCGTCATCACCGGAATCGCGTTCCTCCTGGTGGAGGGCGGGATCCTCTGGTTCTGCATCAAGTACCGGGGACGCGAAGGAGCCAGGGCGCATTACACGCACGGATCGAACAAGCTGGAGATCATCTGGACGGTGATCCCGGCGATCATCATTGCGATCCTCGGCGCCTACTCGGCCGCCGTGTGGCATGACATCAAGGGCGCCTCCAACCGTCCGGAGGACGCGCTCGAGTTCCTCGTCGTCGGCAAGCAGTTCGAGTGGAACATCACCTATCCGGGAGCCGACCTGGAGTTGGGGACGGGGGATGATTTCACCGTCCGCAACCAGTTCCACTTCCCCGTGAACGAGGACATCACGATCCTGCTCGAATCCGAGGACGTGATCCACTCCTTCTTCATCCCGGAGCTGCGCGTGAAGCAGGACGCGGTTCCGGGCATGACGATCCCGGTGTGGTTCGACGCGACCCAGACCGGGGACTTCGAGATCGCGTGCGCCGAGCTGTGTGGCCTGGGCCACTACTACATGATGGCGAGCGTAACCGTGCACAGCGCGGCGGACTTCGACGCCTGGCAGGCCAGCCAGGCGACGGCGACCGCCCAGTGATCGAGAAAGGCTGATATGGCGACGATCGTAGCGGAGGCGACCGGGCAGGCGATCCTGCACGAGGAGCACGAGCAGTCGTTCCTGCGCAAGTACATCTTCTCGACCGACCACAAGGTCATCGCGATCCAGTTCCTGATCTACACGCTCTTCTTCCTCATGATCGGGGGACTGCTGGCGATGCTCATGCGATACCAGATCGCATGGCCGGCACGGGGCGAACTGCCGCTCGGCGGGATCTTCCCGGAGACGATGGTGGCGAGCGGGTACATCCTGCCGGAGTTCTACAACGCACTTGTCACGATGCACGGCTCGGTGATGGTGTTCCTCGCCATCATGCCGATGCTCGTGGGCGTGTGGGCGAACTACCTCATCCCGCTGCAGCTGGGGACGCACGACATGGCGTTCCCGCGGCTCAACATGCTCTCCTTCTGGGCCATGGTGCCGGCCGGGATCCTCACCCTGGCGAGCTTCTTCGTGCTGGGAGGCGCGGCGGGGGCCGGGTGGACGCTCTACGCGCCGCTCAGCGCCCGTCCCGACCTGACCGGCGTAGGCCTGGGACAGGTCCTGTGGCTGGTGGCGCTCGTCTTCATCGGGCTCTCCTCGATCCTCGGCTCGGTGAACTACATCACGACGACGATCAACATGCGCGCGCCGGGCATGACCTGGATGCGCATGCCGCTCACGATCTGGTCGCTGTTCATCACGGCGATCCTCGCGCTGCTCGCCATGCCGGTGCTCTCGGCGGCGGGGATCATGCTCATCTTCGACCAGACCATAGGAACGAGCTTCTTCCTCCCCGAGGGGGGCGGACAGCCGCTCCTGTGGCAGCACCTGTTCTGGTTCTTCGGCCACCCGGAGGTCTACATCCTCATCCTCCCGGCCATGGGCTTCACCTCCGAGATCCTCTCCGTGGGCTCGCGGAAGCCGGTGTTCGGGTACAAGGCGATGGTCCTGGCGCTCGTCTCGATCGCCTTCCTGGGCTTCATCGTGTGGGGCCACCACATGTTCCAGAGCGGGATGAACCCGACGCTGGGACTCGCGTTCACGGTCTCGACGCTCTTCATCGCCGTGCCTTCCGCGATCAAGACGTTCAACTGGATGGGCACGATGTGGCGGGGGAACCTCCAGCTGCACTCCGCGATGCTCTTCGCGATCGGGTTCGTCGCGATGTTCGCGATCGGAGGCCTGTCAGGGGTCTTCATGGCCTCGACCCCGGTCGACATCTACATCCACGACACGTACTTCATCGTCGCGCACATCCACTACGTGCTCTTCGGCGGGAGCCTGTTCGCGCTCTTCGGGGCGATCTACTTCTGGTATCCGAAGATGTTCGGCCGAATGATGGACGAGACGATGGGGAAGATCCACTTCTGGCTCACCTTCATCCTCTTCAACGTGGTCTTCTTCCCGATGCACGGCGTGGGGATGGTGGGGATGATGCGGCGCATCTACGACTCCACCGGCTACGCGCACCTGCAGGGGATCGAGGACACGAACGCCCTCATCTCGTGGGCGGCGTTCGGGCTCTTCGCGTCCGGCTTCCTGTTCGCGTTCAACTTCTTCTGGAGCCTGAAGAAGGGGAAGAAGGCCGGGGCGAACCCGTGGAATGCGACGACGCTGGAATGGCAGACGCCTTCGCCTCCGAAGCACGGCAACTGGGAGGAGATCCCGGTCGTCTACCACGGGCCGCACGAATACAGCCACCCGGACGTGGACGACAAGGACTGGCTGGCACAGAACGAGCGACCGGACGTCGTGAGTCCGGCTGCCGGCAGCCACTAATCGGATAGAAGGGAACAGACGAGATGGCACACGCCGCGACCGCAGGCCGGGTCCCCGAGCGAGGACTCGATGTCTACACCCAGAAGGTGGGAATGTGGGTGTTTCTGTGCTCGGAGGTGATGTTCTTCGCGGGCCTCATCGGCTCGTACGTCGTGCTCCGGTTCGGGGCCTCCGATACATGGGCGGAGCCGAACGAAGTGCTGGCCGTCATGATAACCGCGTTCAACACCTTCCTCCTCATCTGCAGTTCCGTGACGATGGTGAAGGCGTTCGCGGCCGCGCAGATGGGGGACCAGAGGGGGATCAAGCTCTGGTTGCTGTCGACGACTTTGCTCGGTGCCACCTTCCTGGGCGTGCAGGTGTACGAGTACACGGAGCTCGTGCTACACCAATCCTGGCAGGGGAGCCACGGGTTCACGCCGGCGTCCGGGCTGTACGGGGCCACGTTCTTCACGATGACGGGCTTTCACGGCTTCCACGTCCTGCTGGGCGTGATCTGCCTCGCGTGGGCCACGATCCGTGCCTACAAGGGGCATTGGGGGGCGGACAACACGCACGGGATCGAGGTGCTCGGCCTCTACTGGCACTTCGTCGACCTCGTGTGGATCATCCTGTTCACGATCGTATACCTGATCTAGCCGTCCCCTGGCAGTGGGCGGCCGAGAGCTACGGAGCGAACGAATGAGTGAAGCCGGAGGACACGCGGCGGACGATCACGGGCACGAGCATCCCAAGTACATGCTCATCTGGCTGTACCTGGCCATCCTCACGGCCCTCGAGGTGGGGGTGGTCTACCTGGCGATCGCAAAGTGGTTGATCGTGACGTCACTGCTCATCATGGCGGGATGGAAGGCGCTGCTGGTCGCGCTCTACTACATGCACCTGAAGTTCGAACCCAACCGCCTGCGGCTGGTGGCGCTGGCGCCGCTGCCGGCCGTGGCCATCATGATCATCGCGATCATGATGGAGTACGTGTAGGCGCGACTTCGCCATGGAGGTAGGGAGTCTTCTGAAGGCCCGCGGGATCCCCTTCGCCGGGATCCCGGGACGGGTCCACTCGATTCGCGGGACGTTTTCCTCGTACCTGGAACTCACGAAGCCGCGCATCACGGCGCTCGTAGTCGCGAGCGCGGCCGCCGGTTTCCTCCTCGGTGCGGCGAGCTTCGACTTCGCCCTGTTCGCGCAGGCCATGGCCGGCGTGGCGCTCGTCGCTTCCGGGACGAGCGCGATGAACCAGGTGCTGGAGCGGGATGTGGACGCGCTCATGGTGCGAACCCGCGCGCGGCCCCTGCCCGCCGGCCGCCTCGCGACGCCGCCCGCCACGGTCATCTCCGGGGCTCTGGCCGCCGCGGGGATCGTCTGGCTGTGGCTCGCGGTCAATCCGGTCACGGCGGGCCTCGCCCTCGCCACCTTCATCTCCTACGACTTCGTCTACACACCGCTCAAGCGCGTGCACTCGCTCTCCACCGTGGTGGGCGCGGTGCCCGGCGCGCTGCCGGTCCTCGGCGGCTGGACCGCCGCCACGGGGCAGTTCGGCCCCGGCGGCTGGGCGCTGTTCGCGATCCTTTTCGTCTGGCAGCTGCCGCACTTTCTCGCCCTGGCGTGGCTTCTCCGCGACGATTACGAAGCGGCGGGGCTTCGCATGCTCTCCGTCGGTGACTTCGAGGGCCGGCAGACGCGTCGCCAGGCGCTGCTCTACGCTCTCACCCTGATCCCCGTGAGTCTGCTCCCGAGCGTCCTCGGCCTCACGGGTGTCGTCTACTTCGCGGTCGCGCTCGTCCTCGGGGCGGGCTTCCTGTGGACCGCGTTCCGGTTCGCCCGCGCCGCGACGCCGGCGAACGCCCGGGGTTTGTTCCGGGCCTCGATCCTGTATCTTCCACTGCTGATGGCGGTACTCGTCCTCGACAAGCTGTAGCAGCCGTGCTGAACACCTTCGCCGCCCTTGCGGCGGCCCCGCAGATGCAGCATACGCCGGACGAACAGGCGGGATACGTCCTCATGTTCATATTCATGGCGGCGATGCCCTACCTGCTTCTCGTCGTGATCGGAGGCGGGATCTTCCGGGCGCGCCGCCGGCAGCGCCAGCAGGAGGTCGAGAGGGCCCTGGAAGAGCAGCGCAAGTGGGAGGCGGCCCGCGCGGCCGACCCGGACTCCGCGTGTTGACGCTCAGGCGCAGGATCCGGGCCGGACTCGTCGGCGGGCTGCTGGGCGGCTTCGTCCTCGCCGTGCTTTTCTACTTCTACGACCTCGGGCAGGGGACGCCGCTGCAGACTCCCGCCTTCCTCTGGGGGGCGATCATCAGCCGCGCCGAGATCGAGGCCACGATGGGGATCGTCGCGGGCTTCACCCTCATTCACTTCACCGCCTGGGCCGGGCTCGGGATGCTCGCCGCGGCACTCGTTCAGTGGGCGGGCCTCCCGCGCAACGTGTTCATCGGTGCGCTGTACGGCCTCTTCGTGTGTTCGCTCGCGTTCTACATCGGACTCATCCGGACCCCTTCCGGACTCGTGATGTCCGCGCCGGGATGGCCGGCCGTCTTCTTCGGGAACGCGCTTGCGGGGGTCGTGATGTTCACCCACATGCACTGGGTGAGTTCCGAACCCGGCATCGTGGGGATGATGAACTTCCTCCAGACGCATCGGGTGACGCGGCACGGCATCTACGCGGGGATCCTCGGCGCTCTCGTCGTCGCGTGCTGGTTCCTCATCATCGATTCCGTGCTCCGGCAGCCCCTCTATACGCCGGCGGCACTGGCGACGGTCCTCTTCCGCGGTGCCCCCACGCCGGCCGCGGTCCAGATCTCCTTTGCGCCCGTCGTCGGGTACACGCTCGCGCACTTCGCGTTCTTCGTTCTGTTCGGCGTCGCGGTCTCGGGCCTCGCGAGACAGGTGTCCAGGTTCCCGCCGCTGGCCCTCGGGATCATCGTGCTGTTCGTCGTCTTCGAGGTCT
Source organism: Candidatus Palauibacter polyketidifaciens (assembly GCF_947581785.1). Taxonomy (NCBI): domain Bacteria; kingdom Pseudomonadati; phylum Gemmatimonadota; class Gemmatimonadia; order Candidatus Palauibacterales; family Candidatus Palauibacteraceae; genus Candidatus Palauibacter; species Candidatus Palauibacter polyketidifaciens. Next base: position 109,816 of record NZ_CANPVO010000014.1, read on the forward strand.
TCTTCATCGCCATGGTCGCGATGCTCGGCGGCTGGATCCTCGAGGAACTCGCCTGGTGGTCGATTCTGGTCGGAAACATCCTCGCGGCGCTCGTCATGGGCGGATATCTGTGGAAGGTCTACCCGGAGTTCGCGGAGAGTCTCCAGGCGGAGAGTCTTTGGGCGGACTGAACCCGCCGCCGGTCCTCGTTGCCACGCGCAGCGCCCACAAACTCCGCGAAATTCGCGGTCTCCTCGCCGACCTTCCCGTCCGGCTGCTCGGCCCGGCGGATCTCGGCCTTCCCGAACACGAGGAGGAGGACGACCTCGAACCCTTCGATACCTTCGCGCGCAACGCCCTGTCCAAGGCAAAGTACTTTCACCGCCGCTCCGGCCTCCCCGCGCTCGCGGACGATTCCGGCCTCTGCGTGGACGCCCTGGGGGGCGGCCCCGGCGTGCGGACCCGGCGCTTCGCCCCGGCCGAATGGGTCGAGCATTGGGGGAGGGATGAGGCGAACAACCGGTGGCTGCTCGATCGCATGTCGGACGTGGCCGACGGGGCGCGCGGGGCGCACTATCGCTGCGCGGTCGCGCTTACGGACGATCTGCGCCACGAGGTCGTGGAGGGGGTCGTGCGCGGCCGAATCGCAGGCCGGCCGAGCGGCTCGGGCGGCTTCGGCTACGACCCGCTCTTCGTCCCGGAGGGCCACCACCGTACCTACGCGGAGCTGCCCGCGGCGGTGAAGACGGCGACGAGCCATCGAGCGGAGGCGATCCGGCGGGCGAGGGGATGGATCGAAAGGGAGGTGCTGGTGACCTCGAGAACGCGTGAGTCCAATCGGGGCGGCCGGATTTGAACCGGCGACCCCCTGCTCCCAAAGCAGGTGCGCTACCGGACTGCGCCACGCCCCGAAGGACAGAAAGATGGACCATGCGGGAGGCCGTGGCAAAAATCCTTGCGGCGGCCAGAGTCGCCGCGGCGCGGTGATGGACTCCGAGTGAGGCTCCGACGCCCCTTCGCGCGGCGCCCCGGGGCGGGGAAGCTGTTCGCCATGATGGGGCTGGCGGCGCTCGTCCTCTTCGTCATCGGGATCCTGCGTCCGCTGCGCAGCGCCTTCGCCCTCTCGGGACTCGCCGCGGGCGACTTCTACCAGGTGTACTTCATCAGCGCGGCGGTCGTCGTCGTCGCGCCGTTCTACAACTTCCTCTCGGACCGCATCTCCTGGCGTCGCCTCATCCCGCTGACTGCGGCGTTCTTCGCCCTCAGCATGGTCGCCTTCCGCCTCCTCTACCAACCGGGGGAGGCGTGGTTCGGGCTTGTCTTCTACGGTTGGTACGACGTGCTGGCGGCCTCGCTCGTCACCCACTTCTACATCGCCACCCAGGTCTTCTACAACGCCCGCGATGCGAAGCGCGCCTATCCGGTCGTCATCGCCTCGGGCTCGGCGGGGGCTACGCTCGGCGCGCTCCTCACGACCGTCTTCACCTCGGGCGGCGGGCCATCCGAGAACCTGCTTCTCGTGGCGGGTGCCGCGCTTCTCGTGCTCGCGGGCGGCCTCGCGCTCGTCTGGTCCCGGGAGCCGCCGGAGCCGCCGTCCGAGTACGCGCACGCGGAAGATCCCGAGCTCGAGCGCAGCGACCTGCGGCGCATGGCGGCGCACCCGCAGGTGCGGCTCATCGCGGCCACGGTGCTCCTGACGATCGTCGTCAAGCAGTTCATCGACTACCAGTACAACACGCTTACCCGCGAGGTCTTCACGGATCTGGCCTCGATCGCCGGATTCCTGGCCTTCGTGGACGTCCTCACGCAATGGCTTCCAATCGTCGTCCTCCTCGCGCTGCGCCCGGTCCTGCGCCACTGGGGCGCCGCAGTCGCCGTCATCATCTTCCCGGTGGCCGTGATCCTCGCGACCGGGGCTCTCGCCGCCGCCGTGTGGCTGTCCACCGCCGCGCTCGCCGTCGCCGTCGGAGCCCGGACGACGGAGAAGACGTTCCGCTATTCCGCCGAGCGCACGGGCCGCGAGATCCTCTACGTACCCGTCCCGGAGGACATCAAGCTCAAAGCGAAGTCGTACATCGATGTGGCGGTGGAGAAAGGGCTGGGGAAGGCGCTTTCCGGCGTGCTCATCGCAATCCCCTCGCTCCTTCTCGCCAGCGTTTCGATCATGGGCCGGCTCATCATCCTCGGGATCGTCGCAGTCGCTCTGGCGGGCGTCCTGCTGCTCGCCTTCCTCAAGGTGCGAAAGTCGTACGTCACGAGTCTGGCCCAGTCCTTCGAGGGGCGTTTCGCGAGCCTGCGCGGCACCTTCGTGTCGATGACGGATGTGGGTGCGCTGGCCCTCGCGCGGGACGCGCTCCGGGACGAGCGGCCGCTGAAAGTCGCGTTCGCCTTCGACCTCCTGCGCGGCGCCACACCGGAGGATGTCGGGGCGCTCTCCCCGGAACTCTACGGCCTCCTGGGGCACAAAGACCCCCGCCTTCGGGCGCGAGCGCTCCGGTCGCTGTCGCGCGCGCCAGACCTCTCGAACGAGGAGGCGGTGCGGGCCCGGCTCGAGGATCCGGATGCCGCTGTGCGACGGGCCGCCGCCCGGCTCCTTGCCCTGAAGGCCGCGCCGCGTGCCCGCGATGTCCTCATCCCCCTCCTCGACTCGGAGTCGACGAACGCCCGCTCCGCCGCCTTCGACTGCCTCTTCAGCGACTTCGACGCCACCCGGTCCGAACGCATCGCGACCCCGCGCTTCGAGAAGCTGCTGCGGCGATACGAGGCGGGGACGCTCGGAGGGGCCGGCGCCCGCGAGTTGGCGATGGCGGCGGGGCTCGTCCCGGGCCATCCCTCGGTAGAGCGCATCCTGGTCGAACTCATCTCCCATCCGCGGGAAGATGTCGCGGCGGCGGCCGCGCGCAGCGCAGCCCGGCTTCCGCAGCCCGCTCTCGTACAGGCGGCCATCGCGGCTCTCGCGAGCCCCCGGACCCGGAGCGCGGCTCGCGCCGGCCTCGCGGGGCGGGGCGAGGAGATCGTGACGCCCTTGCTTGCGGCGCTCTCCGACCCGGCCGCCGACCCCTGGGTGCGCCGGGGCGTGGCGAGCGTGCTCGGCGAGATCGCGACGCCCGCGACGATCGACGCCCTCATCACCTCCTATCTGCTGCCCGAAACCGAACAGGCGCTCGACGACCAGGCCCTCGTGTCGCTCCACCGGCTGCGCACGCAGCACGATGATCTCGCCTTTCCGGCGGAGAGGGTGCTCGAAGCCGTGGAGCGCGAGGTCCAGGCGTCCGGGCGCTACGCCCGAGCCGCCGCCGCACTGGAGGGCCTGCCCACGTCTATGCCCCGAACGCTGCTTTTCCGGGCGCTCGACGAGGCGAGGAGAGACCGGCGGGCGAGCGTCTTCCGGTGGCTCGGGCTCGTGTATCCCGAACAGCCGATGCGGCGCAGCTACCTGGCTCTCGAGAGCGGACGGCCGCGCCGCCGCGCGAACGCGCTGGAATGGATCGAGACCACGGTCGGGCACCGCACGTTCTCCGACCTCAGGCCGGTGCTCGCGGAGGAGGCCCCGCAGGGACCATCGCGCGAGGCGGGAGAGCTTCTGCGGGAGCTGTGGGACGATGAGGACGCCTGGATCGCGAGGTGCGCGCTCTGGACGTCCTTCGAGACCGATCGCGAGGCGACCAACGAGGCCCTCCGCGGCTTCTCGCCGGCGGAACCGGCACTGGCGCGGCTGGTCCGCCGGCTTGCGCGACGGACACAGACCCCCGCACTGGATCCGGGGGACGAGCGAGACGAGGAAGAGATGGAACTGATCGAGAAAGTGTTCCGCCTGCAGAGCGTGGATCTCCTTTCGGGCGTGAAGAGCCGGCAACTCGCGCTCCTCGCCTCCATTGCGAGGGAGGTCGAGGTCCGGCCGGACGCGGTCTTCATCCGCAGAGGGGAGCCGACGGACGCCCTCTACCTCGTGATCCACGGCGAGGTTTCGCTCGAGGGGGAGGGGGAGGGATCGATTTCCCTCACGGATGGGGAGGCGTTCGGCACGTGGGCGTTGATCGACGAACATCCGAGTCTCGTTGAAGCGCACGCCGTGGAGTCCACCCGCGTGTTGCGCATCACCCGGGAGGACTTTCGCGACCTGCTCATCGACCACCCCGAACTCGGTCTCGACCTCCTCCGCGGCCTCGCGAGTCGCGTTCGCGGCCTGGCGATGACATGATCCGACATGGATGAGATCAGACCGGACGCCGGTACAGTGATGGTCGTCGACGACGAGGACATGGTCGTGGACGCCATTCAGGGGTTCCTGGAGCTGGAGACGGACCACCTCGTGCTCCCCTTCACGTCCCCTCGCGCCGCGCTCGAGCACCTGGAGGAGGAGCCGGTCCACGCGATCGTCGCCGACCTCATGATGCCCGACCTCGACGGCGTTCAGTTCCTTTCGCGAGCCCGCAGCATGAGGCCGGAGGCGACCCGCATCCTCCTCACCGGCTACGCCGACAAGGAAAACGCGATCCTCGCGATCAACGAGGCCGGGCTCTACCAGTACCTTGAGAAGCCGTGGGACAACGACGTGCTGGCCTTCGCCATCCGCAACGGCGTCGAGCGCAGCCTCCTCTTCCGCGAGTTGACCGAGCGCATGGCCGAACTCGAGGCGGCGAACGACGAACTCGCCGGCCTCCGGCAGCGCTGGATCCAGGCCTTCCTTTGAACGAGGGGGGACTTGGGCCGACGGCCCGGGAGATCACGCAGGCCCGGCTCGCGACGCTCGGCATGCTGGTCGCGGGGATCGCGCACGAACTCAACACTCCGCTGGGCGCGCTGAACAGCAACCACCACGTCATCGAACGCGCGCTCCTCAAGCTGGGAGAGATCCTCGAGGACGAAGTCGTCACGCCGGACGAACTCGACGAAGTTCGGAGGGTCGTGCGGGCCACGGAGTCGGTGCTGCGAACGAACGGCATCGCCGTGGAACGCATGGTGAATCTCGTACGGAACCTGCGGAACTTCGGGCGCCCCACGACCTCCGAGCCCCGCCCGGTGGACCTTCACGAAGGGATCGAGGGCACGCTGGCCCTTCTGGGGCACGAGCTGAAGGAGATCGAGGTCGTCCGGGACTTCGGGGAAATGCCGCTGGTGGTGTGTCACCCGAACCGGATCAACCAGGTGTTCATGAACCTCGTGCACAACGCGGCCCAGGCCATGCACGACGGCGGCGTACTCACGATCCGGACGCGCGCCGAACGGGACCACGCGCGCGTCCGCGTCGCCGATACGGGCCGCGGCATCCCGCGCGACGTCATCAAGGAGATTTTCGAGCCCGGCTTCACCACCAAGGGCGAGCGGATCGGGATGGGGCTGGGTCTCGCGATCACACTCCAGATCGTACACCAGCACGGAGGGGAAATCTCGGTCGAGAGCGAGCCGGGACGCGGGACGACGTTCGACGTGGACCTCCCGCTTCGGCCGCCCACGGGTCCCGCCCGGAGGGAGGCTTCCGAATGATGCGATGCGCCACGATGCGACGCGCCGGTCCGTTTCGCGCCCTGGTCATCTTCGCGGCGGCGGCCGCCGTTGCGGCGCCGGCCCCGGTGGCGGCACAGGACGCGAACTTCCTCCTCCCCATCGCCGAGATCGAAAGGATCCTCAGTGAAGGGGAAATCCAGGTCCTCGGCGTACAGCCGTCCCGCGGTCTTCCCGGCGAGCGCACGTATCGCGTGACGCTGCAATCCGGCGACCACGTGCTCGGGGTCAAGTACGCCCCGGCCCGGGAGGGCGCCGACGAGTTCAACAACCGGCCCCGCTACGAACTGGCGGCCTACGACACCCAGGCCCTGTTCCTCGACGAGCGGCAAATGGTCGTCCCTCCGACCGCGATCCGGGCGTTTCCCCTCGATGTCGTCCGCGCCACCGTTGCCCGGGCGGGAGACGCCGGCGCAGCCAACCCGCCGGAACGGACGTTCGACGAGTGGCCGATGACCCTCGTCGCGCTCCAGTACTGGATGTTCAACGTGGACGTTCCCGAGGAGTTGCCCGACGACGACCGGATCGGGGAGGACGAGGTCTACGAGCGTCTGCTCGGGAACTTCAACCTCCTCACCTACATCATCGGCCACAGCGACTCGAACGAGGGGAACTTCGTGCAGTCGATGGATCCCGACTGGCCCCGCGTGTTCAGCGTCGACAACGGCGTGTCGTTCGCGAGCGAGGAGAGCAACCGCGGCACGGAGTGGCGCGACCTGCAACTCGACCGCTACCCCGCCTCCGCGATCGACCGGCTGCGCGGCGTCTCGCTCGAGGGGCTGCAGGCGCAATTCGGCGTCCTCGTTCAGTTCGAGATCCGGGATGGGAACTTCGTCGAGGTGGAGCCGACGGAGAATCTCGATCCCGGGCGCGGGGTTCGGCGCGATGCGGAGCGGATCCAGCTCGGGCTCACAGAGCGGGAGATCCGGGCCATGCACCGGCGCATCGTCCGCCTCATCGAGCGGGTGGACGAAGGCCGCTACGAGTTGATCCCCTGAGGTTTCGGGGTCGGATGTCGCGCTTGCTGGGCTGTGCCTTCGCCGCGGCGGGGGTGGGGTGGATCGGCGCCTCCGCGCCCGACTCCGGCGATGGGACGGCACCGGCCGGGTCTCCCCCGCGGACGGGGCAGGACGGTTGGCAGGTCAAGGGGGAATACGGACTCTACGTCGGCTTCGCCGACCCCGGCCTCGAAGTGCGCTGGCTGACGGACGAGGAGCGGCCCGGCCTGGTTCGAGCGACCGTGGACGGGCGAGTGGTCGCCGAGCAGAAGACGGACGTGGGAACCGCGCATGCGGCGCGCCTGCAGGTACGGGCGGCGGAGATCACGCTCGAATACGGGGCGGAACCGCCTGACGGGGTCGGCGCGGCCGCGGCGCTTCACCGAAGCCGGATCTGGACGGAGCCGCCGGCCGCGGAAGTCGACCTCACGGGCCACGACTCGGTGTTCGTGTTCGGCGATGTGCACGGCGAGTTCGACCGCGTCCTCTGGCTGCTCCGGCTTGCCGATCTGATCGACGCGGAACTGCGCTGGTCGGGCGGCAGCGCCGCGGTTGCCTTCCTCGGGGATCTCTTCGACCGGGGGGAAGACGTCACCCGCCTCCTCTGGTTCGTCTACGGCCTGGAACGGGAGGCACAGGCGGCCGGCGGCCGGGTCATCACGCTCCTCGGCAACCATGAGGCGATGGTCCTGACCGGCGACCTGCGCTACCTGGCGCCGAAGGAAGCGATGATCGCCGACCGACACGGCATGCCGTACGAGACGATGTTCGATCCGGAGCGGTCCATCCTCGGACGCTGGATCGCCGCCAAGCCGGGGCTGGTCCGACTGGACGATCTCCTGCTCGCGCACGGGGGCGTGAGTCCGGCATACGTCGACTATTCGCTCCAGGAGTACCAGGACACCCTGGCGACCTTCATCGCGGAGCCGCTGTTCACGAGATGGCGGGACGAAGCGTTACTCCTTGAATTCGCGCGCGAAACCCGGCTCGACAGCGCCCAGGTTTACCGCCGGTACGACTTCTTTTTCGGATCGGAAAGCGTGCTCTGGTATCGGGACCTCGTGCTCTCCGACACGCTCGGGGGCCACCTCGACGCCGTCCTCGAGCGCCTCGGAGCCCGGACCCACATCGTCGGACACACGCCCGTACCCACGATCCGGGAGAGCTACGGAGGAAAGCTCATTGCCGCGGACCTGCTCGACGCCGCCACGGAGATGCTGCGTCTCACCCGCCGACGGGACGGCGGCTGGACCCGTGAGGTCGTGAGGCTTGACGGGGGCACGGTCTCGCTCGACTCGGCGTCGAACCCGGACGCCTGACGCCGGGCGACGGACCCGGCGGCCGCACCGCCAGCTAAATCTTCTGGAGTGCGCCGTGTCGGATCTTGCCGCCGACCGCCGTGGCGACGCAGGCGTTGGGCCGCAGGTGGTAGAGCCAGTGCTCTACGTCCGGGGCATCGATGACCGCGAAATCCGCCGCGACTCCCGGTTCCAGCGATCCCGCGTCGCCTTCGCGGCCGACGGCCCGGGCCGCGTAGCGCGTCGCGCCCTTGAGCACTTCGGCGGGCGTCATTCGCTGTCGCGCGCACGCCAGCGTCATGGCGAAGGGAAGGTGATAGGATGGGGCCGTGCCGGGGTTGAAGTCGCTGGCTACCGCCACTGCGACTCCCCCGTCGATGAGATCCCGGGCAGGGGGCGGAGTCTGGTTCAGGTAGAGCGTGGCGAGGGGAAGGGTGACCCCGACGACACCCGCCACCGCGAGCGCCTCGATTCCGGCTTCCGACACGTACTCGAGGTGGTCCGCCGACACGGCCCCGAGCGACGCCGCGAGTTCGGCCCCGCCGCCGCCGGTGAGCTGATCCACGTGGAGCTTCGGCCGTAACCCCAGTTCGCTTCCCCGTTCACAGATGCGGCGCGCCTCGTCGGCCGAGAAGGCCGAATCCTCGACGAACACATCGCAGAACTCGGCCAACCCCTCCTCCGCCACGGCGGGCAGGATCCGTTCCGTGACGAGCTTCACGTAGCCCTCCCGATCCGCGGCCCATTCCGGAGGGACGACGTGCGCGGCGAGGCACGTCGCGACCATCCGTGCCGGTCCCGTCTCGTCGAGTCGCCGGTACACCCGCAGGAGCCGGAGTTCCGTCTCGAGGTCCAGCCCGTACCCGCTCTTCGCCTCGACCGTCGTGATCCCGAGCGAGATCATCCCTGAGAGGAACTCGCCCGCCCGCGCGAGGAGCGCCTCCTCGTCGAGCGCGCGCGTGGCCCGCACCGTGGATTTAATCCCGCCTCCGGCCGCGGCGATCTCCAGGTAGTCGCGGCCCCGCAGCCGGTCGGAGAACTCGCCCGCCCGCCAGCCGCCGAAGGCGAGATGGGTGTGCGCGTCCACGAGTCCGGGGATGACGAGCCCTCCGCCGGCGCTCCAGGCAGGTTCCGCCTCGTACTCGGCCGGCAGCGCCTCGGCGCGCCCGGCCCAGCGGACGATCCCATCCCGCCACACGAGCGCGGCGTCCCGGATGAACCCGATGTCGTCCTGGCCGGAAGGGTTCGCGCAGGTGGCGAGGCAGCCGATGTTCGCGAGGCGCGGCATGGCGGAGAGCGGCGGGTTACTGGAGCATGGGAAGATCGACCCCGCGCTCGCGGGCGGTGCGGATCGCCTCCGGATACCCCGCGTCCGCGTGCCGCATGACCCCGGTACCCGGGTCCGCCGTGAGCACCCGCTGCAGTCGCCGGCTCCCGGACGTCGTTCCGTCGGCGACGCACACCATGCCCGCGTGCGTGGAATACCCGACGCCGACGCCACCTCCGTTGTGGATCGAGATCCAGCTCGCCCCGCAGGCGGTGTTGAGCATCGCATTGAGCAGCGGCCAGTCCGCGATCGCGTCGGATCCGTCCCGCATGCCCTCGGTCTCCCGATTCGGCGAGGCCACGGAGCCGGTGTCGAGGTGATCGCGCCCGATCACGATGGGCGCCCGCACCTGTCCCTTCTTCACGAGCCAGTTGAACCGCTCGCCCATTTCCGCCCGCTCGCCGTATTCGAGCCAGCAGATGCGGGAGGGGAGGCCCTGGAAGCGCACCCGCGCGCGCGCCTGCCGGATCCAGCGGGCCAGCGCCTCCTTCTCGGGGAACGTCTCGAGGACGGCGGCGTCCGTCGCCGCGATATCCGCGGGGTCGCCGGAGAGGGCGGCCCAGCGGAAGGGGCCCGCGCCGCGGCAGAAGAGGGGTCGAATGAAGGCCGGTACGAAGCCGGGAATGTCGAAGGCCTCGGCCATCCCGCGCAGGTCGGCGACCTGGCCCCGGAGGTTGTTGCCGTAGTCGAACGCGATGGCCCCTCGCGCCTTGAGCGCGAGCATGGCGGACACGTGCGCCACCATGGAATCGAGGACGCGCTCCACGTAGGCGTCCGGGTCGGAGAGGCTCAGCGCTTCGGCCTCCTCCACGGACAGGCCTGCGGGGATGTAGCCGAGGCGGAGGTCGTGCGCCGACGTCTGGTCCGTGAGCACGTCGGGTACGACGCCGCGCTCTGCGAGCGCGGGCAGGATTTCGGCGATGTTCCCGAGCAGGGCGACGGAAAGCGCCTCCCGCCGGTCCACGGCGCCGGAGAGCAACTCCAGCGCCTCGTCGAGGTCTGTCGCCATGCGGTCGCAATATCCGGTGTCGAGGCGGCGGCGAATCCGGTCTTCCCGCACCTCGACGCCGAGGAAGGCTCCCCCGTTCATCGTCGCGGCGAGCGGTTGGGCGCCCCCCATCCCCCCCAGTCCCGCGGTGACCACGAGCCGCCCCGCAAGGGAGCCCCCGAAGTGCTGCCGGGCGAGTTCCGCGAACGTCTCGTACGTCCCCTGGAGGATCCCCTGGGTGCCGATGTAGATCCACGAACCCGCGGTCATCTGCCCGTACATCGTGAGCCCCAGCGCATCGAGACGCCGGAACTCGTCGACATCCCCCCAGCGGGGGACGAGATGGGCGTTCGCGATGAGGACGCGCGGCGCCTCCTCGTGGGTGCGGAACACGCCGACCGGCTTGCCGCTCTGGATGAGAAGGGTCTCGTCGTTCTCGAGCCGGCGCAGCGTCTCCACGATCTTCGCGTACGCGGCCCAGTTACGCGCCGCCTTGCCCGCGCCGCCGTACACGACGAGGTCGTCCGGACGCTCCGCCACGTCCGGGTCGAGGTTGTTCATCAGCATGCGGAGCGCCGCCTCCTGGTGCCATCCCTTGCAGGAGAGCGTCGTTCCCCTCGGCGCCCGGATCGGTCCGGCCGGTTTCATGCCTCTCCTCCCTCTCCGCCGTCTCGGGTCCCCGGCAACTCCAATATCTGGTCCGGCGCGAGATCCGCGTCCAGCCGCGCGGGGTCGAGGCCGCGGATGGCCTCGGCAGGCACGGGACCGATGAACTCGCTTCCCGCGAGCCTCACACCTTCCGCCCGCGCGCCTTCGGCGACGCGCTCGTACGCCGCATCGATCCCGGTCACCGCGTAGCGGGTCAGGTTCATGGACACCTGCGTCAACGCTTGCCGCCGAAGCGGGATTCCGAGCGCCCGGACATGCCGGAGTCCGCCGCCGGACTCCCGGATCGCCGCCGCGATGCGCCGTGCCGGCCCGGGGTCTTCCGTATCGAGATTCACGTTGAAGCGTACGAGCGGCCCTCGTACCCCGACAACGACGGCGCCGAGCGACCGATGAGGCGCCGAGGGACCAAGGTCGGGCCTCCACTGGGGGTGCGACAACTTCTCGGCGAGACCCTCGAACTGCCCGGATCGGATCGCGGGAAGGGAAGTCCGGTCCGGGTTCGTCGCCGCCCGTTCATAGAAGAAGACCGGGACCGAGCGCGCCGCCGCCCACGCGCCGAAGGACCGGGACGCGCCGAGCGCATCGGCCTCGGGACAACCCGGGCCGCGCACGAAAGGAACGACATCGAGCGCGCCGATCCGGGGGTGCCGGCCCCGGTGCCGTCGCAGATCCACCTCCGCGTACACCGCTGCCGCGAGCGCGGTCGTCGCCTGGGCGACGACGGGCGGGGACCCCCGGTAGGCGAGCACCATGCGGTGGTGGTCCGGGTCGGCCGATTTGTGGAGGAGTTCAACGCCGCGAACCTCCTCGACGGCGGCCGCGAAGCGAGCCATCCTGAGTGGATCGCGCCCCTCGCTCACGTTGGGCTCGCAGAGGAGCCACCCGGGGCTCAGAGTGGTGCGGGAGGCCAGAGATCGCCCAGAGCCTCGGCGGCTGCCCGTTCCAGCGTCCCGGAGTCGATCGCCGCCTCCAGACGCACGACATCCTCCGCCAGGGAGCGGTCTTCGATGACCGGAGGCACGCACTCCCGCACGGCCTCGTACACGGTCCGCGTGCCGGCGCCCAGTCGATCGGGACCCTCGGGGCGGAGGTAGACCGCCTGCGCAGCGCCGAGCAGCTCGATCGCGAGCACCGTGCGCGTGTTGTCGAGGATCTCGCCCGCGTGACGGGCCGCGTTGGCGCCCATGCTCACGTGGTCCTCCTGGTTCGCGCTCGTCGGAATCGAGTCGACGGAGTCCGGATGCGCGAGCGTCTTGTTGTCGGACACGAGCGCCGCCCCCGTGTACTGGAGCGACATCAGGCCGCCGTGAAGCCCCGGAGACTCCACGAGCATGGCGGGAAGCCCCGCGGAAAGTTCCGGCGTCAGCATGCGGAACATCCGGCGGTCCGACAGGCTTGCCACGTCCGCAAGCGCGATCCCCAGCGTGTCGAGCCACAGCGCCGGCCCCGCGCCGTGGAAGTTGCCGCCCGACACGAACGCGCCCGGCTCCTGTCCCGCGGCGGGGAAGATCAGCGGATTGTCCGACACCGCATTGAGGGAGGCTTCCACCCGCCCCCACAGGAATCCGGCCATGTCGTGAACCGGACCCATGACCTGAGGCGTGCAGCGCAGGCTGTATGCGTCCTGCACCCGGTCGACGTCCGTGTCGACGAGCGCGCTCCCGGAGAGGAGCGACCGGAGCCTCTCCGCCGTTCCGATCTGCCCCGGCTGGTTGTTCGCCTCGTGCAGCCTCGGGTGCAGCGCCGCGGTGCGGGCCAGCAACGCTTCAAAGCTCAGCGCCGCCGCCATCTCCGCGTGAAGGAGCAGACGTCGCGCGTCGTGGAGCTGGAGCGCGGCGCCCGCGACCATCATCGTGGTCCCGTTCGTCAGCGCCAGCCCCTCCTTGGCCTGCAGGCCCGGGCGGGAGATCCCCGCCGCAGCCATCGCGCTCGCCCCGTCCATGCGGCGGCCCTCGAACCACGCTTCGCCGCTGAACGCCGTCGGATCCTCGCCCTCGCCCGCATCGGGATCCGACCCGGGGGAGCGGGTCGCGACGGCCGCCATGTGCGCGAGGGGAGCGAGGTCGCCGCTCGCCCCGAGCGAGCCCTTGGCGGGCACCACCGGCGTGACTCCCCGGTTCAGCATCCGGACGAGCGTGTCGATGATGACGGGGCGCACGCCCGACGCGCCGAGCGCGAGCGAGTTCGCCCGCACGAGCAGCATCGCCCGCACCCAGTCCTCCGGCAGCGGCGGACCCGTCCCCGTCGCACACTTGAGGATCAGGTTCCACGACAGCCGTGCCGCGTCGGTCGCCTCGATGCGAGTGCCGGCGAGCGCCCCGTAGCCGGTGGTGATCCCGTAGATCCGGGCCCCGGGTCGATCGAGCGCCTCCACGACCGTGTTCCGGCTCGCCTCCACCCGCTCGCGCGCGACGCCATCGAGTTCCCGGACCTGCGAGCCCCCGCGCGCCACGGCGACAACGTCGGGAATCGAGAGGGCTCGGGAGAGCGGGACGGCTGTCGCGCTCATTGCGTCGCCACGGACGAGAGGAGGCCCCCGAGCTCGGCCGCGGCCATTCGCTTGCCGACCACGAAGGAGCCGAACTCCGCGTAGTCGGCGCTCGCCTCGTCGTAGCGCATCTCGCTGATGATGGCCTTGAACTCGAGCGGATCCGCCGCCCACAGCGTTACCGCCCATTCCCAGTCGTCCAGACCCATCGATCCGCTGATCACCTGGAGAATCCGGCCCGCGAAGCGGCGTCCCACCTTGCCGTGCGCCGCCATCAACCCCGCCCGCTCCTCCAGCGAGAGCCTGTACCAGTTCCGTTCCGGATTGCGCCGCTTGTCCATCGGGTAATAGCAGACGTACGGCATGTGCTCCGGCTGCCTGGGCTCGAGCCGACGTCCCACGTACTCCTTCCGGCGCTCCTCCGCGAGAGCGTCCGCCAGGGCGGCATCCCAGGCCTCGCGGTCGGCCGGATCGATCCGGCCGGAAAGTTCACGGGTCAGGGCGTAGAGACCCAACTCCACCACGGACAGGTACTCTTCGCGGACCAGGACGTGATCTCCCCAGGCGGAGAGCTTCATCTCGCGCACCGCTTCGACGAGGCGGTCGAACGTGTCGCGGAAATGGATAATGAGGAAATCGATCCCGCCGCCGGCGACGCGGTAGACGCCGGACCAGCCCGGCTCCGAGGCGCCGGACCATCGCTCCGCCAATGCGGCGAAGCTGCTCAGCGCCTCCCGGGCTTCCGCCGGATCCGCGCCCTTGAGTCCGGTCCAGTCGAGTTCGATCGATTGATGAAGGACGTACCACCCTTCGAGCGAGGCGGGCGGGAGTTCGGAAGCATGCGGGAGCGGACGACCTGTCACTTGAAGGGGCCGGCCAAGCCCGGGAAGCGGTACACGATTACGCCGCTGTCGGCCGCGTTGTCCACATCCACGTGCCCCTTCACGACCATCTCCCGCAGCGCTTCCTCCACCTCATCGAAGCTGAGGCCCGAGGCCAGGACGCCCTGCGTCACCGTCAGCAGTCCGCCGTTCGCCTGCGCCGCCTTCAGCAGGATCTGCTGCTTGGTGTCCGTCGGAGCGAGCTGCCGCGCCGGCGTGGAGGGCTCCGCCGCCGCGGCGAGGCGCGGATGCGGCAGATACCCGTCGCGGATGTTCGCCGTCCGCACGAGCCGTTTCATTCGGAAGAGGTCGAAGAACTGGCCGACGCCGAGGAGACCGAACGTCAGCAGCCAGAGGATCCCCGTGAAATACATCCCGAGGTAGAAGCGGTGAATCCCGAACGCCCCGACGAACATGCAACACCAGAGGGCGAAGCCGACCCCGTTCGAGTACCGCTCTCCCGTTTCGGGCGCCCGTTCCGCCGGCGGCTGAGGGGGAGCCGCGACGAGCGGTACCACGGCGTACGGGGGTGCCGGGCCCTCGGGGCCGCCGCGACCGGGTTCGTTGGGCTGTTCGGTCATCGCTCGCTCGTACGCGCCGATTACTCCGGAGGTTTCCTCGTTACAGAGAGGCACGTTACCACGGAGACCGCATCGCCGCACGCCGCCGGCCCGACGCCGCCGGCCGGCGACTCGCAAGGGACACGCCTTTCCTCTAGATTGTCGCGCTCGCGGCCCCGCGACGGGGCGCGAACGACGCGGTGGGCGTAGCTCAGGTGGTCAGAGCGCCAGGTTGTGGCCCTGGAGGTCGCGGGTTCGAATCCCGTCGCTCACCCCTCCGCATTTTTTTTGTTCCTGCAGGGCGACCTCCGGGCCTCTCGCGGGACGTTGACAAGCTGCCCGCGGTTGGGTAGCCTTGGGGTCCTCGCGGGAGGGCGTGCGCCCTTCCGCGATGCTTTTTGACAAGAAGGTGTGAGTGACTTGTGGGCCCGATCGAGAGCCATGGGCATCACTTCTCGTGGCTCGATGGGAAACCAAAGTGATTTCCGAACGTGAACCCCCGACGGTCTTGCGACCGGACGGGGTGCTCTGCGTTCAACCAGGTCTCGAGTGCGGTTCCGGTTTCGGCCGAGCGCGCTCAAACCAAATTCTCATATGGAGAGTTTGATCCTGGCTCAGGACGAACGCTGGCGGCGTGCCTTACACATGCAAGTCGTGCGAGAACGGTTCCTTCGGGAACCTAGTAGAGCGGCGAACGGGTGAGTAATACGTGAGCGATCTGCCCGAAGGTGGGGGATACCCCAGGGAAACCTGGACCAATACCGCGTACAGCGTCGGGAGTGGATGCCCGACGTGAAAGCCGGCCTCTTCTATGCTGGCGCCTTCGGATGAGCTCGCGGCCTATCAGCTTGTTGGTGGGGTAACGGCCTACCAAGGCTATGACGGGTAGCTGACGTGAGAGCGTGATCAGCCACATTGGGACTGAGACACGGCCCAGACTCCTACGGGAGGCAGCAGTGGGGAATATTGCGCAATGGGCGAAAGCCTGACGCAGCGACGCCGCGTGGGGGAGGAAGGCCCTAGGGTTGTAAACCCCTGTCAGGTGGGACGAACACCTTGTCGGATAATACCCGACAGGACTGACGGTACCACCAGAGGAAGCTCCGGCTAACTCCGTGCCAGCAGCCGCGGTAATACGGAGGGAGCGAGCGTTGTT
The DNA here is from genome assembly GCF_947581785.1 of Candidatus Palauibacter polyketidifaciens. Taxonomy (NCBI): domain Bacteria; kingdom Pseudomonadati; phylum Gemmatimonadota; class Gemmatimonadia; order Candidatus Palauibacterales; family Candidatus Palauibacteraceae; genus Candidatus Palauibacter; species Candidatus Palauibacter polyketidifaciens. The sequence continues at coordinate 125,665 of NZ_CANPVO010000014.1, forward strand.
CGGAATTACTGGGCGTAAAGGGCGCGTAGGCGGCCTCGTAAGTCGGGTGTGAAATGCCGGGGCTCAACCCCGTGCACTGCACCCGATACTGCATGGCTAGAGAAAGGTAGAGGCGAGCGGAATTCCCGGTGTAGCGGTGGAATGCGTAGATATCGGGAAGAACATCTGCGGCGAAGGCGGCTCGCTGGGCCTTTTCTGACGCTGAAGCGCGAAAGCGTGGGGAGCAAACAGGATTAGATACCCTGGTAGTCCACGCCGTAAAC
>NZ_CANPVO010000016.1 GCF_947581785.1 Candidatus Palauibacter polyketidifaciens
TCGCGCATCCCGTGTTCCCAGTACGCCTTGAGCATGGTGAGCTGGTAGAGGTCCGTGAGCAGGGCGCTCCCTCCCCGGTTCGGCGTCCGGATGACGCCGCCTTCCGCCATCGTTCGCTACTCCTCGGCCAGGGCCGTTCGCGTGGAGGCGAATACGGCCCCGGCCGCTCGCATGCGTCCGATGGCGCGGTCCCCATCGCCCGACTCGACATCCACGGCTCTCACCCCATCGTCCAGAACGACCACGTCCAGACCGACCGCCCGTGCGTCGAGGACGGTTCGAAGCACGCAGTAATCCGTCGCGAGTCCGCCCACGAAGACCCGTCCGACGCGTCGATCCGAGAGGAGCTCGGCGAGATCGGTGCCCGAGAACGCAGAGTAGGCTTCGGAGGCCGGGTCATCGGCCTTCGAGATCACGACGGCCGCGGCAGGAAGTCTCAGGGACTTCGGGAACGCCGCTCCACTCGTCCCTCCAACGCAGTGAAGCGGCCAGAGCCCGCCCTGCTGCACGAACGAGCAGTGGTCCGGCGGGTGCCAGTCGCGCGTCGCGAAGATCGGAAGGCCCGCTTCGGAGAAGGCGCGGATCGCTTCGTTCAGAAATGGAATGACGGCATCGCCTTCAGAGACGGCGAGCGCGCCGCCGGGGAGGAAGTCGTTCTGCACATCGACGACCAGCAGTGCGTCGCCCCGGCCGGGTGACCGGATCCGCATCGTTTCTCCTTCCGGGTATCCCTGCCCGACCCCGCAGGACATCCAGGTGCCACAGCCACTTGCTGCTCCACTCTATCATGCATTGCCGCGCGGTGCGAAACCGTGTTACAAGTGGCCTCCCGGCAGGGGCTCCGGGGTCGTGAACGCGCTTTCTGGAGGTAGTGGATGGACCGCAGAGCGGTTGTCCTGCTCAGTGGTGGACTCGACTCGGCAACCACGCTGGCGATCGCGGTCGAGCGGGGATATCGGCCCTATGCTCTAACGCTCCGCTACGGACAGAGACACGAACTCGAGGTGGACGCCGCCTGCCGCCTCGCGGAGGCGATGCGGGTGGTCCGCCATGTGATCACCGCCGTCGATCTGCGGGCGTTCGGGGGCTCGGCCCTCACCGGTGACCTGGAAGTACCCAGGGGCCCGCAGGTGGCTGCGGACTCCGAGGACATCCCCGTCACTTACGTCCCGGCGCGGAACACGATCTTCCTGTCGATGGCTCTCGCGTGGGCGGAGGCTCTCCAGGCTTCCGACATCTTCATTGGCGTCAACGCCGTCGACTACAGCGGATATCCCGACTGTCGGCCCGAGTTTCTCGATGCGTTCGAGAAGCTTGCCGGCCTCGGCACCAAGGCGGGGGTGGAAGGGAACCGGCCGTTCCGGATCCACGCACCTCTGATCGACCTCACCAAGGCGGAGATCATCCGGCGCGGACTCGCGCTGGGCGTCGACTACGGGATGACGCGCAGTTGCTACGATCCCGATGAATCGGGCGCGGCCTGTGGAGAGTGTGACTCCTGCCGCCTGAGGCTCGCCGGGTTCGCGGCGGCGGGAGTCCGGGATCCGGCCCCGTATCAGTCCCCGTAGCGGGCCCGGGTGCTGCGGCGCAGGCGTCTCGGACGCGGAGGTTCCGGGTCGCGTCGACTCCGGGGCCGGAGCGGGGTCTTCGAACCCTCTGCGCCATGACGGGTGACCCGGACGAGCAACCGGTCGATGGTAGCCCGTTCACCGGTTTCCTTGTTCATGGCATGGACGATCCGGCCACGCTCGCCGACCCACAGTGTGTCGGCACCGAAATCGCCGATGAACCAACTCTGGAGCGTGTCGGCGGAGGCTTCATCGATCTCCGTGACGCGCGGGCCGTCCAGGATCCAGCAGCGCATGCCGAAGCACGCCGTGAACGCGAACGCGACGAGCACGGGGTTCACCGGTTGACCGCCGCAGACAGGTTCATTTCGTAACCTATTCGACGCACTGCGGTTTCACTAGAAGCACAGCCGATCACGGTTGGCGGCGGGTCGCTGAGCAGGGTGTGTGACCATTCGCACGAGTCGAATCGTCTGCCGGACTCGCCGAGCTCGCGACCAGAGGTCGCTCGGTTCGAACCCCTTCTTGGCGGAGAGGGGGGGATTGGCTTCCTCCCGCTGCGCGGGGACTCGCCGAGCTCGCGACCAGAGGTCGCTCGGTTCGAACCCCTTCTTAGCGGAGAGGGGGGGATTCGAACCCCCAAGCCCGTGAGGGCGCCGGTTTTCGAGACCGGTGCATTGCCGTTCTGCCACCTCTCCGGGTGCCGGCTACCGGGATGCTCTCGGAGACTGCTGAAGCGGCCGGTACGCGCGGCCGGGGAAGGTGCTCCGAGAGGGCTGCCGCTGTCAAACTTTCGGGGCGGAAGGGGTGGGGTTGGCTTCCTCCCGCTGCGCGGGACTCGCCGAGCTCGCGACCAGAGGTCGCTCGGTTCGAACCCACGAGGGCAGGCATCTTCGACCTGCCTCGTGGGAAACTGCTCTAACGGACGGGGTGGGATTCGAACCCACGAGGCAGGGTTGCTGCCCACACGCTCTCCAGGCGTGCGCCTTAGTCCGCTCGGCCACCCGTCCGGAAGCCTCCGGGGTGAGGCCGGAGGTAGGGAGGCGGAGGGGGTGGGATTGACTCACCCGCTCCGCGGGTTCGTCGAGCTCGCTTCCTGCGGTCGCTCGGTTCGAACCCACGAGACTCTTTCGAGCCGCCCACACCTTCCTTCTGAGGCGGAGGGGGTGGGATTCGAACCCACGAGACTCTCTCGAGTCAACGCCTTAGCAGGGCGCCGCCTTAAGCCACTCGGCCACCCCTCCGCAGGATCCTGCTGTCCTGATTGGCCCGCCAGGACTCGAACCTGGAATCTTCTGGTCCAGAGCCAGACGTGTTGCCAATTCCACCACGGGCCAACGTCCCGATGAGTTGGGGCGTCGATAATACTTGCGGGGGGTCGACGCTTCAAGCGGCGGTTTCTCTGGATGGCCGGTGGGGAGAGAGGCCGGTCCGCCGGAGTCGCCGCGACGGAGCGCTAGCGTGGTGTCGCAGACGTCCGCGAGGCCACACTAGTCCTCGGGAGGGGAAGTTTCGCGGAGCTTGCGGAGGCGCTCTGCTTCGGCGGCCGCCTTCCTGATCGTCGGGAAACCGTCTCCCGAGCGCGAGGCGTCGCTGTCTCCCAACGGAACGACGTACCAGCGATCCGCGCGATCCTCGGACCGATCCATGTAATGGCCGCGCTCGAGCCGAAATCCATCGAGTTTCGCCCGGAAGCGGAGGGCCCTCACGATCACGCCGGGGTCGAAGTTGGCTTTAGACACGATCACACTCGGAGCCGGAGTCCATGCCGCGACAGACAGTGGTCACAGTGTATGGCCCACTTTCCGAATAGTCGGCCGGATAGAACCTGTTCTTCACAATCTCAACAACTCCATGGCGGGGCGACGGCAGAACTTCCCTCAATATAGCTGGGTATGCGCGCATGGGCTATGTCCTCCCCGGGCGTAGCGGCCCGGAGGAAGCGGATCCGCTGCGGCCGCGGTCGGGCCGGTCCGTGCTGGACAGGTAGGCGCGGAGCCGTTCGATCTCTTCGGGAGGGAGGAGCGTGATCGGCACCGCTGGAGCCGTCCCTGCGGAATACCGGGATAGCGGGACGAGTCGGTCATGAAAGATGATCGTTGCCGCCGTTACGGCTCGCTGCACGGCCTGCGCGTCGACGTGCGGGTCGAGGGCCCTGAAGCGGATTCCGAGAGCGAAGTCCCTGGCGGCGAGTTCCGCGGCGAACACGCGCACGGTCTCGCTGCGGGAGAGAAGCACGACGAATCCACGGCGTATTCGGCGTCGGACGAGTTCGCGTTCGCGGGTGCCCCCGGCGAGTGAAATCGGAACGCACTCGACGGTTCCGGACCGGCGCATCCGTGACAGCAGTTCACGCCGCAGGACCACCGGGGCGTCCTCCGGCATCTTTCGCGCGGAGTCGACGGCGCGAACGACGAACCCGCACGCCTCTTCCAGTTCCGCAGCGAGCACGGCCCGCAACCCGGCGCGAGGTTCGCACAGCGTCACGGGATGCGGATCCGGGCTCCGCGGCTCGCCCACGATCCGCTCCAGCTCGTTGAGCAGCCGCCAACGTGAGAGTCCCCCCGCATGCGCCCGCCTCAGCAGGTCCAGCGCCGCCGCCCGCGGCACCATCTCCACGGCGGGCGGCGGACGGGGGGAGCGCGGGCGCATCGACACGCGGGGACGCTGCCCCTTCCCGAGTTCGATGAGGTTTCTCCGCCGCAGTCGCGCGAGCGCGGCTCCGACGGTCCCCCGGTCGACGCCGAGCCGACGCGCCAAGTCCCGGGATGACGGTAGCGGGGCTCCGGGCCGCACGTGTCCATCCCGAATCCCGGCCTCCAGATCGGCCGCGAGCTGTCGGGGAAGCGGTATGTGGTGATCCCGCGACAGCGGCGAGAGTCCGCTTCGACGCGTCATGTGTCCGAGCCTCCGTGCCCTGGGGTCCCAAATGCCGGCCCTTGTCGACGGGAGTATGGGGACCGGCTCTCAACGGGGGATCAAATCGCCGGCTTCCCTTGAAGAGCTGCCAGGAAGTCGTCCACGCCACGCGTATTGAGGACGTGTTCCGCGGTGAGCCACGCCCGGCGGGCCTGTTCGATGCCGTAGTGCGCCAGATCCAGATCGTCCGGCCGGTGCGCGTCGGTCGCGACCACGACGGGCACGCCCAGTTCGCGCGCGCGCCAGAGGTGGCTGTCCTTCAGGTCCAGGCGGTGGGGGTGCGAGTTGACCTCGACGGCGACCCCGAACTCGGCGCAGGCGTGCAGAATATCGTCGATGTCCACATCGATGGGGCCGCGCCGGTTGATGATCCGTCCCGTCGGGTGCCCGAAGATCATCGAGCGGGGGTGTGCGAGCGCCTTCAGGACGCGTGACGTCTGCTGCGCCCGGTCCATTCCGAAGAAGGAATGGACCGAGATGATGACGACGTCGAGCTGATCGAGCATTTCGTCTTCGAGGTCCAGCGACCCGTCGCGGAGGATGTCGACTTCCAGCCCGCGCAGGATCCGGATCTCGGGGTGCGCCGCCTGCACCTCCGCGACCTCCTGCCACTGGCGTCGAAGCTTCGCGGCATCGAGACCCTCGACCATCGCCAGCGCTTTGGAGTGGTCGGTGATCGCCATGTACTCGTAGCCGCGCGCCACGCACGCCCGGACCATCTCCTCCAGGGAAGCGCGGCCGTCGGACCAGGTGCTGTGCATGTGGACGTCGCCACGCAGGTCGGACGTTTCGACCAGGCGGGGCAGTTCCCCGGCGTCGGAGGCCGCGAACTCGCCCCGGTCGCGGCGTATCTCCGGCGGCAGCCAGGAGAGGTCGAGCGCCCGGTAGACCTCCTCTTCCGTCGCTCCCGCGACCATCTCCCCCTCGGAGGCGATGCCCCGCTCGCCGAGCGCATCGTCCAGGGAGTCCTCGGGGATCGTGAACACGCCGTACTCGGAGACCCGCAGCTTCCGGTCGAGCGCGCGGCGGCGCAGGCGAATGTTGTGCTCCTTCGATCCGGTGAAATAGATGAGCGCGGCTCCCCAGCTTTCGGGGGGCACGACCCGCAGGTCGACCTGCAATCCGCTGCGGAGACGCACCGAGGTCTTCGTCCCTCCGGCTCCGATCACGCTCTCCACGCCGGAGAACCCGACGAGGGCGTCGGAGGCGGCGCGCGCGTCGTCGGCGAGGACGAGGATGTCGATGTCGCCGACCGTTTCCTTCCGGCGCCGGTAGCTCCCCGCGACTTCCAGGCGGGTGACGCCGGGCGTCGCCTGCAGGTGGTCGATCAGCGGCGGCAGGAGCTTGTCGACTTCTCCGAGGCGGAAGCGAGTCGTGCTCGTGCGATAGTTGCGTATGCCGCTCAGGATCCGGTCCTGCGTCTTGACTCCGAAGCCGGGCAGTTCGGCCACGCGTCCTTCGCTCGCGACCTCCTCCAGGTCGTCGATCGATTCGACGCCCAGCTCGTCCCACAGCTTGCGCGCCTTTTTCGGGCCGACCCCCGGGAGCCGCATCAACTCGACGAGCCCCGGGGGGATCTCGGCCGCTATCTCCTCGAGCATCGTGAGGCGCCCGCTTTCCACGAGTTCGCGAATGTTGTCCGCCAACCCTTTCCCGATCGACGGCAGCTCGGTGAGGTCGGCGCCCTGCTCGACCAGCTTGCGCAGGGGGGATGCGTGCGCGTTGATCGTGCGGACCGCATTGCGGTAGGCCCGGACGCGGAACGGGTTCGCCTGCTGGATCTCGAGCAGATCGGCCACCTCGTCCAGGACGCGGACGATCTCGATGTTCTCCATCAGGGCGCGTCGGGTTCGGAAGCGTCGCCCGCGGCGCCGGGTTCAGGAGCCTCATCGGGTGCGGGAACGTCTTCGAACGGCGAGAGGGCGCCGGGTCCGTCGCTCAGGAGCTTGAGGAGGCCCGCCTCATCCAGGATCTCGACCCCGAGGGTCTGCGCCCGCTCGAGTTTGCGGCCGGGGTTCTCGCCCGCAACGACGTAGCTCGTCTGCCTGCTCACGGATGACGTGACCTTCGCGCCCAGAGCCTCGAGCTTCTTCCCGGCTTCGGAGCGGCTCATCGACTCGAGCCCTCCGGTGAGGACGATTCGGAGTCCGGCCAGGGTGTCTCCCGCGCGCGGCGGGGGCACGGGCTCGACGCAGGCACGCAGTTCGTCCACGACCGCCGACACCTCGGGGCGGGCCAGGAAGGCGCTGATCTGCTCCGCCATCAGGGGTCCGATCCCGTCCACTTCCTGAAGCGCCTCCCCCGCGGGCGCCCCCTCTCCCGCGGGCGCCTCCTCCCCCGCTGCCGCCGCCTCCCCCGCGGGCGCCTCCTTTCCCGCTGCCGCCGCCTCCCGGAAGGCCTCGAAGGAGAGGAAGTGCGATGCGAGTTCACGCGCCACGGTCACCCCGATCTCGGGGATCCCGAGGCCGTAGATGAAGCGCGCGAGTTCGGTCGTCCGCGCTTCGGCGATCGCCGTGACGAGGTTCGTGGCGGACTTCTCCGCGAAGCCCTCCAGTTCCATGAGCTTCGCCGCCTCGAGTTCGAACAGTTCGGGGACGCGGCCGATCACGCCCTGCCGGACGAGGAGGTTCGCGGTTTCTTCTCCCAGTCCTTCGATGTCGAGGGCATGCCGCGACCCGAGATGTTGAATCCGCCCGGCCAGCTGCGCGGGGCAGGCGAACAGGTTGGGGCAGAACGTGTATGGGCCGCGTGGCTCCAGGAGAGCCCCACATGAAGGACACTCGGCAGGCATGACCCACGGTTCCGCGCGCTCGCGGCCCGGCTCCTCGATCCGCTCCAGGACCTGTGGAATCACGTCCCCCGCCCGCTGCACCCGCACCCGATCCCCCTCGCGAATGTCCTTGCGAGCGACCTCTTCCCGGTTATGCAGGTTCGCGCGGCTCACCGTCACGCCGCCCAGTTCCACCGGGCGCATGAAGGCGATGGGGGTCACGACGCCGGTCCGCCCCACGCTGGGGAAGATGTGAAGCAGCCGGGTGACCTCTTTCCGCGGCGGGAACTTGAACGCGAACGCCCAGCGCGGGTGGTGCGATGTCTCGCCGACTTCGTCCCGCGCGGCGATGTCGTCGAGTTTGATGACGATCCCATCGATCTCGTACTCGAGGTCGTCGCGCCCCTCCTCGATCTCCGCCTGGAACGCGAGGATCTCCCCGACGTCGGCGGAGGGGCGGCACCGCTCGTTCACGGGCAGCCCCCACTCGCGCAGCGCCTCGAGCGTGGCGCGCTGGGTGGCCGGCGGCCGTCCATCGATCGCGAGGATGTCGTAGACGTAGATATCGAGGGGGCGCGCCGCGGTGATGCGCGGGTCGAGCTGCCGGAGCGATCCGGCCGCGGCGTTGCGCGGGTTCGCGAACGGAGGGCGGTCGCTCTTGAGAAGCCGGGCGTTCAGCGCCTCGAAATCGCCCACTCTCATGATGACTTCGGCCCGCAGCGCCAGGAGCGGCGGCGCCTCCCGATCCGCGGTCCGCAGCCGGAGCGGTACCGACTGGATCGTGCGGATGTTCTCGGTCACGCCTTCGCCGCGTACTCCATCTCCCCGGGTTACGGCCCGCGAGAGCCGGCCGGATTCGTAGACGAGTTCGATCGAGGCGCCGTCCAGTTTCGGCTCGACGACGTATGCGATGTCATCTCCGAGCGCCTTGCGCATCCGTTCGTCGAACCGTTCGAGCGGCTCCACGTCGGCGGATGAATCGAGGCTGAGCATCGGGGCGGTATGCTCGATCGTCTCGAATGCATCGAGCGGCTCCGCCCCCACGCGCTGGGTCGGGGAATCGGGGGTGACGAGTTCCGCGTGCGACGTCTCCAGGGCCTTCAGTTCGCGGAACATCTCGTCGAACCGTTCGTCGGATATCTCGGGCTGATTGCGGACGTAGTAGAGATACGAGTGGTGCCGCAGCGCCCTGCGCAGTGCTCGGGCCCGCCGCTCGGGCCCGCCGGGACTCATCAGAAGGTGACGCCCAGCTGGGCTCCGGCGATCAGGTAACTGTCATCGGCGGTCGTGAACACGACGTACGGCCGGACGTGAATGCTGCCGATCTCGACCGTGACGCCGCCGCGGATGACGGGGCTGAATTCCCTGTCCCCCTCCACGATGTCGTCGTAGAGCCTGTCGACCGAATAGTTCTCGATGCTCAGGGTCGCCGAGGGGATGATCGCGAGGCCGGAGCCCGGCGCGCCGAAGCGTTGTCCGACGGCCACGCCAACCCCGTAAACGGTCTCGCTCTTGTACGGGAGATCGTCGAAGTTCCTCGACAGGACGCCTCCGACCCCCACGGTGACGAGCGGACAAACCGACGGGACGGGCAGCGGAAGTTTGAGGCCGACGCTCGCGCGCGCGTCCTCGAAGTCGAACTCCTGATCGAACTCATCCGCGCCCGAGAACTTCACGTAATGACCCGTCGCGGCCACGAGACCCAGGTCGAACCCGGCCGCGCCTCCGAGGCCCGTGATGTCTTCGGATGATTCCCGCCACACGGCGCCGGAGCCGCTGAGGAACCCGCGGCCGCTGAAGCCGAGGCAGGCCTGCGCCTCGAGCGCGGCCGGCGCAGCGGCCAGCGGCAGGACGAGCCAGGCCAATCGGCGTGTCAAGACGTTCATGCTCCGCTCCTGTCGTCGTATGTCACGGACGTCGTACTCCGTGGGCCGGGATGGAGTTTCTCATGGCTGCCGCGGGCTTCCGGCTTCGCGTAGCGCGTCGAGCTGCGGAGCGGTCTCCTCCAGCGCGGCATCCAGCCGGGCAGACGCGGCCTCGGCCTCCGCGCGGATCTGCTCCAGTCGCCGCCGGTGATCATCGGACGGCCCGGTCAGTGAGCCGGTCGTCGACACCCCACCGTCGAACTTGCCGCGCAGGCCGGTCCACCAGTTGCGGACGTCGTCGTTGATCGAGCGCCACTCGTCGGCGAGTTCCTCGATCTCGCCCGCCAGTTCGCGCGCCCGTTCGAGATCGTCCGCTGCGACCACCTCCGCGCTTTCCAGCGCCTCAAGCACATCCGAAGCCCGGCGCTCCAGGTCGTACGCCTCGATACCCCGTTCGTAGGCCAGCCGCTGCAGGTCGAACAGGTCCATCGTGAACTCGTAACGGGCCAGGCGCTCCTCGGCAGACACCGGCAGCTCGGGGTCGGGACGGACCTCCAGCAACTGTTCCCGCGTCTCGCCGCCCACGGTCAGCCGCACCGTGAACGTGCCCGCCAGGACGAAGGGACCTTCGGGGCCCGCGTCCAGGCTGGGCACCTCGTAGCGCGCGGTGTCGTGCGGAAGAGGATCGTGCCGCAGATCCCACGTGACCCGGTTGAGGCCGGCGGCGCCCGGACCGTCGAGCGCGCGGACCTGCCGGCCGTCCGCGTCCAGTACGTCGATCGAGATGCCGTCACCCGTCGCCTCCGCGAGCCGGTAGTCGATGTTCGCGCCGAACGCGGGGTTCTCCGCGCGGAACGTCCCCTGGCCCATCGACGGTACGTCGTTCCGGTACAGGAAGAGGGTCGCCGGTCGCGGGGCGAACAGCTGCGGGGCGCCGTCGTTCGTCGCGGCCGCGGCGGACCCCTGCGAAAGCGGCGTGATGTCGTCGAGAATCCAGATTGCGCGGCCGTGCGTGCCGAGGACGACGTCGTTCTCGCGCGGGTGGATCTCGATGTCGTCGACCGGAACGGCGGGGAGGCCCGAGCCGACCGGGGCCCACGTCGCTCCCCGGTCGAGCGAGGCGAAGGCGCCGTTCTCCGCGCCGACGAGCAGCAGGTCCGGGTTGTCCGGGTGTTCGCGGATCACGTTTACGCTCGCCATGCCGCCGCCCGTCGCCCGGCCCGTGGCCGTCACCGCCGCCGCCCCGCCGAGTCCGTCCGCGAGCGAGCGCCATGTGGCGCCGAAGTCCTCCGTCACCACCGCGTGCGGGCCGTAGTCGTCGTCCCAGTGGCCGTCCAGGCTCACGTAGGCCCGGCCCGCCTCCGCGTGCGAGGTCTCGACCCAGCTCACGTAGTACGGGAACGGGATGCCCGCGGCCTCCGCCACCCGGCCGGTCAGATCCTCCCACGTCGCGCCGCCGTCCCGGCTCAGCCGCACCGAACCGTCGTCCGCCCCGATCCACAGCACCCCCGCCTCGACCGGCGACTCCGCCACGGCCGTGATCTCCCCGTACCCGGAGGCGCCATCGTGCTTCGAGAGCGTCGTCGAGTCCGGGCGGACGCCCATCAACGCGAGGCTGTCCTGGTGGATCTGCCGCGTGAGGTCTTCGGTCGCGGCCCAACTCTCGCCGCGATCGTCCGAGATGAACAGCCGGTTCCCGCCGAGGTACACGCGCGCGGCGTCATGTGGCGACACGAGAATCGGCGACTTCCAGTCGAAGCGATACGAAACCGTCGTGTCCTGCGGGAAAGGTTTGAGCGCCTTCCGGTCGCCGGTGGCGAGGTTCACGCGCACGATCCCGGCGTTCTGCGACGTGACGTAGACCGTCCCCGGGTCTCCCCAGTCCGTCTCGGCGTACATCCCGTCGCCGTAATCGAGGACCTGCCAGTCGCGGTTCAGGATCCCGTGATAGCGACGCGTGCGGCTGGGCCCCCGGTACGAGTTGTTGTCCTGCAGTCCGCCGTACACGTGGTACGGATCCGCCAGGTCCAGGTCGATGTCGTAGAACTGGGCGATGGGGATATTCCCGATGAACGTCCAGTTGTCGCCGTCGTCCCACGTCGAATAGAGCCCCCCGTCGTTCCCGAGGATCATGTGACGCGAGTCCTCGGGATCGATCCACAGGTCGTGGTGGTCCACGTGGACACCGGTGTTGTACTCGATCTCCATGGGCAGCGCCTCGAAGCTGTCGCCGCCGTCCTCCGACCGGTGCAGGCTCCCCGCCACGAGCCACACCCGCTCCTCATCGTTGGGGTCGATCCGGAGCTGGCTGTAGTACATCGGGCGCTGGTTCAGTTCGTTCACGCGCGTCCACGTCTCTCCGTGGTCGCGGGACTTGAAGATCCCGCCCTCCTCGGCCTCCACCACGGCCATGACCAGGGCCGGATCACGCCCGGAGACGGCGAGTCCGATCCGTCCCTTGTCACCCGCGGGCAGGCCGTCCGTGACCTCGCGCCACGAGTCGCCGCCGTCCGTCGACCTGTAGATGCCGCTTCCCGGCCCGCCGCCCGCGAACCCCCACGCGCGCCGGCGCCGCTGGTACGCCGACGCGTAGAGCATCGATGGGTCCGCCGGATTGAGGGCGAGGTCGACGAAGCCGGTGTCATCGTCGATGTGGAGGACCTTCTCCCACGTCTCGCCGCGATCCGTCGTCCGGTAGACGCCGCGCTCGGGGTTGGGGCCGAACAGGTGCCCCAGCGCCGCCACCCACACGACGTCGGGGTTGGTGGGGTGGACGGCGATGCGCCCGATGTGGCGCGTCTCCTCCAGCCCCGTGAGCCGCCACGTCTTGCCGCCGTCCGAGGAGTGATACACGCCCTCGCCCCACGGCGTGCTGTTGCGGTTGTTCGGTTCTCCCGTCCCGACCCACACTTCCAGTGGATCGGACGGGGCGAGCGCGATGTCCCCGATCGAGAGGTTCGCCGCGTCGTCGAAGATCGATTCCCAGGTCGTCCCGTGGTTCACGCTCTTCCAGACGCCGCCCGAAGCCGCGCCGACATAGAGGTGCGACTGGGTGCCGGGCACGACTTCGAGATCGTTGATGCGCCCCCCGGAAACGGCGGGCCCGATCAGACGCCATGTGAACCCGGCCGCGATCCTCTCGGGGGACTGTGCCTCGCCGGGAGGGGGTGCGGCCGCGAGCCCGAGTTGCAGCGCTCCCAGCGAGAGCAGCGCGCGAATCGTCATGTTCAGCTCACTTTCTTCTTGCGGGGCCCGTCCTTCTGCTCCAGAAACGGGACGCCGGTCGTGATCCACGCCGGCGCCGGCTCGCCCTTCAGATAGTGCCCGAACCACTCCAGGATGCGGCGCTGATAGTCGCGCTGGTTCGGCTCCTCCGCGAGTCCGTGGTTCTCGCCCTCGTAGACGAGCATCACGAGTTGTTTCCCGGCACGGCGGGCGGCGTTGTAGAACTCGACTCCCTGGTTGAACTCGACGGCGCCGTCCTCGGTCCCGAACTCGATGAGGAGCGGCGTTTTCAGATTCTCGATGTGATGAATCGGCGAGTTGTTGAAGTACGAGTCCCAGTCCTCCCACCACGGGACCTGCATGCGGCCCTGGCTGATCTCGAAGATGCGGGCGTCCGTCCCTCCCGAGTTCCAGTAGAAGGAGAGGTACATGCTCATCAGGTTCGTGAGCGGCGCGCCGGCCACCGCGGCCGCGAACAGATCGTCCTGGGTGACGAAGAACGTCGTCTGATACCCGCCCCAGGAGTGGCCGATGAGGCCCACGCGCTCGGTGTCGATCATCCCGGTCGCGACCGCGGCCGCCACGGCCGGACGCAGCGTCTCGACGTTGGACTGTCCCGGCCGCCGGTCGCGGTACACGACATCCGGCCTGAACACGAAGTACCCCTCCTGGCTCCAGATCTGGACGTTGTAGTACTGCGTGGGATCGGGCACCTGGTACTGGTGGAGTGTCTGCGACAGCAACTCGTAGTGGTTCACGATCATCGGATATTCGCGGCCCGGTTCGTAGTCGGCCGGATAGACGAGCGCGCCCTGGAGCCGGCGTCCCCATTCGTTCTCGTATTCGACGAGTTGGGTCCGGCCCCACGCGTAGTCGTCCTGGAAGGGGTTCGTGGCCGTGACCTGCCGCGCGTCGTCGAGATCGGGCCCTGCGACGAAATAGTCGGGCGAATCCTCGAACCGTTCCCGGCGGAAGGCGTACACGTCGGCGTCCGCCGCCTTGAGCAGGCCCCCGAAGCGGGCGTCTTCCCAAATGAGCGGCTCCGGCGTGTCGCCGCGGCGGGCGCGCGAGAACCCGGCTTCCTTCGTCCACTCGCTGTAGGTGGAGTAGTAGAGCGGCTCGTCGGGACGGAAGGCGTCGGCTTCGGGGTCGAGCCGCACGATGCGGTGCCGGTTCGAGTCCTCGGTGCCGGCCGTGAGGCGCCGGCCGCCGGACCCGTCCGGGTTCACCTCCCAGACGTCGAAGCGGTCGTTCACGAGCAGCGCCGCGTCATCCTCCAGCCAGCCGACGAACCCGAACGGTGGCATCTGTTCGCGGGTGGGAGTCCGATCGAGGTCCACGAACGTTCCGCCGAGCGCGGACGTCACGTTGCGCGTCTCGCCGGTCGTCAGGTCGTGGGTCCAGTAATCCTCCCCCTCGAACCAGGCCACGTAACGTCCGCCGGGGCTGGAGCCTCCCCCGACCATGATCCGCTCCCGGACGAGTTCGCGGCGCCCGGTGCGCGCGTCGACGGCGTAAAGGTCATGGAACTGCTGGCGGAACATCGCGTCGACGTCGTAGGGCGTCTCGTCGCGGGCCAGCACATGCCGTCCGCCCTCCGCGATCTCGACCCGATCCGCATGATCGCCACCCAGGAAGAGGAATTCGTCGGCCTCGAGGTCCCAGGCCCCGATGTCGTGCTCGCGCCGCAACTGTTGCTCGCGCACGCGCTGCTGCGGCACCGGGTCCACGTCGAGCGAATGCCAGATCTCCACCCCGGCGCGCTCCTCGTCTTCCGCCGCATCGTCCGCGTCGTCGGCCGCGTCCCCTCCGTCGCCGCCGTCCCCCTCCTCTCCATCGCCGTCTCCGGGGCCCTCCCCGCCGCCGCTCCCGTCGGCCGCGGCGCCGTCCTCCCCCGCTTCATCGGAGGGGACGTCGGACGGGATCCGCTCCTGGGTGCCGAGGAAGAGGGTGGCCCCGTCATCCGACCACACGGGGGTGCGATGCTCGACGATCCGCGTGCCCGCGGGAAGCTCGGAGGGCACCCGCGGATCGAGCGTGAACGCCGCCGGCGTCCCGGAGTCCAGACCGCGCCAGGCCAGCGCCACATGCGCCGTGTCCTCGTACGCCTCGTCATCGAAGGTCTTGAGGACGGCAAGGTCCGGGGCGTTCTCCCGCCAGGTCAGTTCCCGGTAGGTCGCTTCGTCCGCGTCGAGCGACCGGATGCGACCGGACTCCGGATCGTAGAGCCGGACGCCGTTGCCGACCCGATCCTCGGCGTCGACGGTCATGGCCAGCAGGCTCCCATCCTCCTGCCACGCGAACGCCGAGACGTTGCCGAAGCTCATCGACCCTCCCTGGGTCAGATCCCGCACGAGGACGTCGGCGCCGGCGCTCTCGCTCTCCGCGGAGCCGTAGCGGCGGAGCGCCAGGTATCTCCCGTCATCGGAGAAGGAGAACGACTGCATCGCCTCGATCTCCTCCATCTCTCCCGTCCGCAGGTTGAGGAGGCCGACGCCGTTGCGGACGGGGTCCCCCCGCTCGCGCAGCCGGTCGCGCTCGTCCGGGGAGACGCCGATGGCGTAGGCGAGCCAGCTCCCGTCCGCGCCGAACCCGGGGCGCGCGCCTTCCGCGACGACGACGACCGAATCGGAATCGGTGCGGTGGACCCGAAGCTCCGAGGTCTCGTCCACGCGACGGACGACGACGGCGAGCCAGAGTCCGTCCGGCGAAAGCGATGCCTGGCCCAGGCGCTCCCACTGGTCGTAGTCATCCGCCCCGAGCGTGGGTTTGTCCTGCGCGTCCGCCCTCTCGGGAATCAGGCTGGCGGTGGCCCCGAGCACGACGGCGAGGATCGTGATTCCCCGGAGAATGTTCCTCATCTCTCGATCTCCTGACTTGCGGGCGCCGCCCCACGGAGCGTCCGGCGGGCGGCCAGGGTCTGCGACTCCGCAACATGCACCGGAGACGGCGGTCCCGGGCAAGGGTGTGCGCCCTGTCGGAGCCCGAAGATGCGGGCGGCAAGGTCGGTTGCAACGGACTTCGGCACGAGATAGGGTAGAATCGCGGAGACGGTTTCTACCATCTGTTCTGCCATCCGTGTTGAGAGGTGGATGATGAGTCTCAACATCAAGAACGAGGAGACGTGCCGGCTGGCCGATGAGCTGGCGCGGCTGACGGGAGATACGAAAACGGGAGCCATCACGATCGCATTGAAGGAACGTCTGGAACGTGAGCAGCGACGGCGCGACGCGGATGCGCTCATGCGGGACCTGCGCGCCATCGGCGAGCGGTGCGCCGCGAGGCTCAAGCCCGGCCCCTCCGCGATCGAGCACGGCGACTACCTCTACGACGAGCACGGCCTCCCGAAGTGATCGTCGACACCTCCGCCATCCTGGCGATCCTGTTTCGTGAAGAGGACGCACGCCGGTTCGAGCGGGCGCTCGCGCGCGCAACCGCTCCTCGAATCTCGGCGGTGACGTTGCTGGAAGCGGCAATGGTCGCCGAAACCAGGGGCGGATTCGGTGCCGGACAAGACCTCGACGATCTTCTTGAGCAAGCGGAGATCCAGGTGGTTCCCGTTACGCGGCAGCACTCCGAGGCGGCTCGCGACGCGTGGCGATGCTACGGAAAGGGGAACCATCCCGCCGCACTGAACATGGGAGACTGCTTCGTCTATGCCCTGGCGCGCACCGCGCGCGAGCCGCTGTTGTTCAAGGGCAACGACTTCGGGCTCACGGACATCGAGGCGGCGTGACGAGTTGGGCGGCGCGCGTCCAGATGGCGTCGAACATGGGCTCCGTGAGCGTGCCGGTGAAGGTGTTCTGCTGGCTCGGGTGATAGGAGCCGATCAGCAGGCGGCGCCCGATCTCCACCTCGACGCCGTGGCCGAATCGGGGCGCCGGCCGCGGGACGGCTTCACCGCGTTCGCGGAAGGTCCTCAGTAGCGCGGCGAACGAGAACCCGCCCAGGGCGACGATGACGGGGGCGTCGGCGAAGAAGTCCAGTTCGCGCTCGAGGTAGCCCCGGCACCGTTCCCGCTCCCCGGCGGTGGGCTTGTTTCCGGGCGGGGCGCAGCGCACGGCGGCGGTCACCCAGGCGTTCCGGAGCACCAGCCCATCGTGCCGGGCGGTCGAGTCGGGCTGCGAGGCGAACCCGGCGCGGTGCAGGGCGCGGTAGAGCCAGTCGCCGGACCGGTCGCCGGTGAACATGCGCCCGGTCCGGTTGGCGCCGTGCGCGGCCGGGGCGAGCCCGACGATGAGGAGGCGCGCGGCCGGATCGCCGAAGCCCGGCACCGGACGACCCCAGTAAGTGTCGTCGCGGAAGGCGGCCCGGCGTTCCCGCGCCACCCGCTCGCGCCACTCGACGAGCCGCGGACACATCCGGCAGGCCGTGACCTCCCGCTTGAGCGCGGCGAGGACCGGGTCCGTCAAGCGCCGTCCGGCCGCGGACGGCCGTACTTCAGCCGGTAGAGCACCGCCTCGAGGCGCTGCGACCAGCGGACCGGGGCCGGAAAGCTCGCCCGCTGCAGCGTGGGCACCTTCACCGACCGGACGCCCGCCAGGTTCGCCGACGCGATGTCCGTGAAGTACTGATCGCCCACCATCAGCGCCGCCGCCGGACGGTCCGCGATGTTCAGTTCCTCGAGCGCGGCATGCACGAGCTCGCGGCTCGGCTTGCGGATCGGCCGCAACTCCCCCGGAGGCCGGCCGCCATCGGACGAAGCCGCCGCCGCGCCGGGGCCGCGCCACGACTCGCGCGGTCCGCGGCGGACCCGGAACGCCGCCCCTGCCCCGGTCTCGTACCCCAGCACGACCGGAATCGCCGGGAAGATCTCCCCCAGCTCGGCGAAGCGTGCCTCCTGGCAGTTGGAGACGATCGCGTGCCGCAGCCCCGGAGCCCCGAGCAGATCCTCGAACCCGGCTGCAAGCGCCGGATCCACTCCCCCCGCGTGGTGCGCCATCAGCGTCCCATCCACATCCCACAGGACGGCCTCGACGCCCAGATCGCGCAGGCGTCCGGCATTCAGATCCTTCACCGAACCGAGGTGGAACGTCGGCCGGATTTCCCGCAGGAGTCCTGCGAGACGCGGGAGGAGGCGCCGCGCCGTCTGCATCCAGGTCGCACTCATCGGGTCGCCCTCACAGTGGCGTCCTGTGGGGTCGGCCGCGTCAGTTCGCCCCCAGGATGGCATCCTTTTCGCCCGTCATCTCCCAGCGGGTGAGGACGATGGGGATGACTCCGGCGTCGTAGAAGGCATCGAAGAACCGCTTCACGGTGAAGTCCCCGCCTTCCTGGATGGCGTACTCCGCGAGCAGTTCCTCGATCTGGATCTTCCCGGTCACGTAGCTCGTCCCGTACCCCGGCTGCCGCAGGTAGAGGCTCTGCTCGCCGCGCACGAGGGCGCCGTCCGGCAGCCACCCGCGCGGCGTCCACTTCATCGCGTGGGCCACGGCCTCCTCCATGTCGAACACGCCGCCGTGCAGATAAAGACCGCTCAGGGCCCGCGCGGCCCGCTGCGCCAGCATGATCCACGTGAGTTCGCGGGAGCGGGGCGAGCCTTCGAGCAGCCCGAGGTGCATGAACATCTCCTCCACGCCCGTCGCGAGTCCCTCCGAACGGGCGTCGAAGATGTTGTAGAGGGATGGCGTGGCCCGGATAGGGCTGGCGTGAGGGGCGACCCGCATGCGCGCGAGTTCGATCCAGTGGTGCATGTGCGGCCGGAAGGCGTCCGGGTCGCGGTAGTTCACCTCGGAGAAGAAGTTCCGGATCTCGCCGGGTTCGGCGGGCGTGAAGCTCCCGTTCACGGCGCGGAGCGCCGGGTCCATCCACTCTTCCGTCGTCTCCACCTCCTCCTCGTCCAGGAAGCGCATGTAGCGGTCGACGGACTCGTTCAGCCTCCGGTCGTATTCGTCGGCCGAGGCGATGCGCTCGAGTTCCGGCAGATCCCGGTTGCGGTTTTCCTCCAGCCGCATCGAGGCGTGGGCGCGGGCGAGTTCGCGCCGCATGATCGTGACCTGTTCCTCCCACGAATACGGGACGAGGTGCACGTTCTGCATGTACCACGTGTAGTTCTCCCGCCCCACGCCCGAGGGTCCGGTGCGCGAGGGCGCCTCCTCCTCCAGCCACGCGATGAACGCCTCCGAGGCGGCGCGCGCATCGGCGATGGACTGGTCGAGCGCGGCGCTCGTCCCGGCCACCCGCGCCGCAAGGTCGTCGAGGTCCCGCATCTGACCCCGATAGGCCCGAGGGCCGGCAAGCCAAAGGTCGCGCGCGTTCGAGTCCGCGAGGTTTTCGCGCGCCTGCTCCAGGAGGGCGGGGATCGCGCCGATGCGACCCGCGAGTTCGGCAGCATCCGCCTCCGAAAGCGGGTAGTCGTACGTCCAGAGGTCGATCCAGCCGTGGATGACCGCCCCTTCGTGGGCCGGCACGTCGCTCTCCGCCGCGAAGATCGTCACGTAGAAGGCCGGGTCACGCGACCATGGGCGGCGCACGCGGTGATCGAAGTCGAGCCCGTTCATCTCGGCGCGGACCAGGTGCCAGTCGATCTGTTCCGCCACGGACCAGCCCTCCGGGGCGCCGCTGCCCAGCCTCCCCTGCCACTGCGGGAGTTCCTGCTGCTGCCGCGCCATCGCCGCCGCCGAATAGTCCGGCACGCCATCCACGAAGGCGGGGCGCTCGAATGCCCGCCATTCGTCGAACAGCGTCACGAGGTCGGCGTGCGAGTCCGGACCCGGGGTCGCGGCCGAATCCACCGGATCCGGCGCCACCTGCACGAGAAGGAAGACGAGGGCGAGAACCGCGATTCCCGTAAGGATGAACGATGGACGGAGTCGGCTGCGAGCCATGGTGCCTCCCGGTGGGTGAAACCCGCGGGTCGTTTGACTTATAATGATACTTGTTGAGGTGTCCCGGAAATCCACGAGCTGTCGAGGGCGCCGAGGCTCCCGGTCGGGGATCGCTCCGGGAAAAGGCGCTCCGACGAGAGGGTAAAATCATGAAGGCTCCGGCATTCTTCGCCCCGGCGGTCCTCGCAACGCTGGCTTCGGTCGGCTCGACAGCGGCTCAGGAACCCCCGGACACCGTCGTCGTGGTCCAGGAACTCGAGGTCGTGGTGGGCTCACGGGCGGGTGTCGCGGATCCCGCGACGCTTTCCGTCCCCGTGGACATCTACAGCGCGGAGGAAATCGCGCGGCTCGGCGAAGTCGACCTTGCAGAGGTGCTGGGCAGCATCGCGCCGTCCTTCAATTCCACGCGTTTGTCCGCCGGTGATGGCGCGGCCCTCCATGTCGCGACGCTGCGCGGCATGAACGGCGACCAGGTGCTCGTTCTGGTCAACGGCAAGCGGCGCCACGGCGTCGCGTTCGCCAAGCTGCTCGCGGCGGCCGGGCAGGGGACGACGGGCACGGATCTGCGCGCCATTCCGGTCCACGCCATCAAGCGGATCGAAGTCCTGCGCGAGGGCGCGGCGTCGCAGTACGGCTCGGATGCCATCGCCGGCGTGATCAACATCGTGCTCAAGGACGACGCCAGCGGCGTGAGCGCGGCCACCTACCTCGGCCGGACGTCGCGTGGCGACGGTATGAGGCTGTTCACTTCGGCCAACGCCGGGGTTCCGCTCGGAGACGGCTTCTTCAACCTCACGATGGAGGTCGCGCGGCAGGAGGTCACGAACCGGGCCGGCGAGGCACCCACCTGTTTCGGTCCCGATCCGTCCTACGGCCCCTGTGCGGATGGCGGAAAGGTCATCCAGCTGCAGCGAAACGGCGAACCCGACTACAGGGGTGCGGCCTTCATGGCCAATGCCGCGGTCCCCGTCGGGGGATCGGCTGAATTCTATGCATTCGGGGGATACTCCGGGCGCGAAGCGGTCTCGGACGGCCTGTACCGCAAGGCGGACTGGGTGCCTCGCTCGGTCAGCTACGTCTATCCGGACGGCTTCTTCCCCATCGAGGAGTCGGACCTGATGGACAAATCCGCCGTGGCGGGTCTCCGGGGCGACATGGGCGCCTGGTCAGGAGACCTCAGTCTCGGGTTCGGACACGGCCGGTTCGCCTTCGGCGCCGCGAATTCGATCAACCCGTCCTACGCGGCGGAGTTCCTCGCGAGGAACCCCGGGGCCGATGGCGCCTCGATCGCTGCCAACGCCGGACCCAGCGACACGTTCAGCGGCGGGCTCAACGTGCGGCAGTGGACGCTGAACGCCGACGCGACGAGGGAACTCGAGGTGGGTTCGACCCCGGCGTTTCTGGCCGTCGGGGGCGCGTTCCGGAGGGACTCGTACTGGATGGAAGCCGGCGACCGGGCCTCCTGGGCGTGCGGGCCGAGCGATACGCCCGGCAGCTTTCCGGCGGCCCATCACCAGAACGACGGGACGGTCTACGCGAGCTGCGGGATACAGGGCTACCCCGGCTACAGCCCGGCCTCGGCGCGGCTGAGCGAACAGGATCGCAGCAGCGTCGGTGCGTACGCGGACATGGAGTTGCGCTCGCCGAGCGGGCGCACGCTGGGTGGCGCCCTTCGTTATGAGCACTATACCGACGCCGGAAGTTCGCTCACGGGCAAGCTGGCTGGTCGTCTGGAGGTGGGCGAAACGGGCGCCGCGCTCCGCGCCGCGGTCTCCACGGGCTTCCGGGCGCCGCGACTCCCGCAGCGGGGGTTCAACACGATCGGTTTCGTGGGCGGCAGCGAGGGTCTGGTGAGCGCCGGGTTCCTGCCCGAGGGCGATGCGATCGCGTGTTCCGACTTCGGCGCCTGTTCGCTGAGCCACGAGACATCGCTCAGCTTCACGGGCGGACTCGTCTACTCCAACGACGCCGGCCTGCTGGTGACGGCGGACTACTACCGCGTCAACGTCAACGACGCGATCGCCTTGACCCAGAGCCTCAACCCGAGCCACGGACTTCGGCCCGGCGCGCAGTTCCAGGGTCGGCCGGTGGACGCCGTGGCGTTCTGGACGAACGCGATCGACACGCGCACGCAGGGGTTCGACATGGCGGCGACCTGGCGCTTCCGCGGCATGGACTGGGGGGCCGCGGACCTGTCGGCCAGCCTGCACCGGAACAGCACGGAGATCACCGCGAACCGCAACGAGAACTTCATCGGAGACACCCAGCAGACCCTCATCGAGGACTCCCAGCCCGGACAGCGGATCGGCGTCAGCGCCGATGTACGCTTCGCACGAGGTTTCGGCGCGAGGTTCGGTCTGAACCGGATCGGTTCCGTCACGACCCCGTTCATCTTCGAGGAGAACGTCACGATCGACGCGGCGACCATCGCCGACCTCGAAGTCAGCTTCCGGCTGGGCGACCGCATCCGGGTGGGCGTCGGCGCCAACAACCTGCTTGACCGCCTGCCGAACCGACTCCCGGACGACGCCGTGGCCCAACTGTGGACGATGGAATACCCCTCGGAGTCCCCCTACGGCGTGGCGGGACGGATCTGGTACGCGCGGGTCAACGTGGTCGGAAACTGAGCGCGACGTGCGGTCATGACCCCGGCTGGACTCGAACCAGCGGCCTCGGGATTAGGAATCCCGCGCTCTATCCACCTGAGCTACGGGGCCGGGACGGCACCGAGTCGCCACTGCGCATGGACCGGGCTTCGGTAACCGCGTCGAGAAACTAGCGGCCGGGCCGGAGGGGAGGAAGATTGGGCCCTCCCGGCCGCTGAACCGTCAACCTCCCGGACTGTCACATGCAACCTGTGGACACGCTCATCCTCGGCCCCCTGGCCGTCACCATGGATGCCGGCGAGCGGAACCTCGACTCGGGCGCCATCGCAATCAGGGACGGGGAGATCGTCGCGGTGGGGAACGCCGCCGAACTCGAGGGCCTGGAGGCCGCGGAGACGATCGACGCCGCCGGAATGCTGGCCATGCCAGGACTCGTGAACGCGCATACGCACCTGGGCGACTCCCTCTTCCGGAGTCTCGTGGAGGAGTTGCCGCTCGAGGCGTGGCTGGAGCGGTTGTGGGTCTCCGAGCGCGCGTTCGTCAGCCGCGAGAGCGTCGAACTCGGGGCGCGGCTCTCGCTGGCGGAGATGATCCGGAGCGGGACGACGTGCGCGCTCGACATGTTCTGGTTCCCGGAGGCGGCGACCGACGCGGCGCTCGGCGCGGGCTTCCGGCTCCTCACCGGACCGATCTTCTTCGATTTCGACGGACCCGACGGCGTCGCCGCGGAGGACAGGATAGCGACGGGCGAGCGCTGGCTGGAACGCTACGCGGAGGAACCGCTGATCACCCCGTGCGTGCAGCCGCACAATGCGCTCACGGTGTCGCCGGACGGTTTCCGGGCGGCGCGCGATCTCGCGGACCGCGCAGGCGCCCTCTTCCACACGCACTGCTCGGAGACGGCGACCGAGGTGCGGCAGACGATCGAACGCTTCGGGCACACGCCGGTCGCGCACCTCGATGAACTCGGAATCCTCAACGGGCGCACGGTACTCGCGCACTGCGTCCACCTGGCCGACGACGATTTCGCGCGTCTCCGGCGCACCGGGGCGGCGGTCCTCCACAACCCGCTCTCGAACCTCAAGCTCGGGTCCGGGATCGCGCCGATCGCGCGCATGATGGAAGAGGGGATTCCCGTTGCGCTCGGCACGGACGGACCCGTGAGTTCGAACGACCTCGACATGTGGACCGCGATGCGTTTCGCGGGGCTGTTGCAGCGGGGCGTTCACATGGATCCGGTCGTCACGCCCGCCCACGAAATCGTACGCATGGTGACGACGGTGGGGGCCGAGACCCTGGGACTGGGAGATCGCGTGGGACGGCTCGCGGAAGGCTACCGGGCCGACCTCATCCTCATCGACCTCGACCGCCCGCACCTGACGCCGATGTACGATGTCTACGGACACCTCGTCTACACGGTGGGCCGCGACGACGTCCGCTCCGTCATGATCGATGGCCGCTGGGTCCTGCGCGACCGGACGCTCGAGACGATCGACGAGACCGCCGTCCTCGCCGGGATGAGGGAGCTGGCTGCCGAAATCGAGCGTCACGCCGCCCGCCTCGAACCCGCCTGAGTCAGAGAGAAAACCCCTTACGGGGGATCCTGGCGGGGTTGGCTCACCGCGGGGAGGATTCGGTCCTGGAGTGCGGTCCAGCTGAAGAGTTCGGGCTGTTCGTGGAGCGTCCAGCCGTTGAATACGGAGATGAGGTCGTATTCGGGGACGACATGGAGGAACTGGCCCCCGTATCCGTTGCCCGCGAATACCCGGGTTTCGCCATCCTCGTGCACCGGCACCCACCACTGGTATCCGTAACCCGTGTCGGGCCGGTCGTTGTCGGGGGCCACGTCCGGCACAACGGGCGAGGTCGAGGTTTCGACCCATTGCCGGGAGACGACCTGCCGGCCGTCCCATTCCCCGCCGCGGAGCATGAGGTATCCGATGCGGGCGAGGTCGTGGGTGGAGAGGTAGAGGCCGCCCTCGCTGTCGACTTCGCCGTCGGGGGCGAGCTTCCAGTAGTACTTGTCGATCCCGATGGGACGGAACAGGCGTTCCTCCGCCCACGCATCCAGCCGCTGTCCGGTGGCCTCGCGCACGATCTTCCCGAGCAGGACGCTCACCCCATCGTTGTAGTCGAAGCGAGTGCCGGGCTCCGTCCCGACGGGCCGCGCGACGACGTAGTCGATCCACGCATCGCTCGCCTCAAGTACGACCGTGGGGTGGGTACCGTCGTCATACGTCTGGCCCGGGACCGCCCAGTCGATGCCGCTCCGCATCGTGAGGAAGTCTTCCAGCGAGGCGGCGGCCCGACGCGGATCGCCGAGATCGACCCCGTACATTTCGAAATAGGGCCAGGCGGGTGCCTCCACGCTCGGGATGTGACCTCCGTCCACGGCGATGCCGAACGCGACCGAGGTCACGCTCTTCGTCACGGACTGGAGCGAGTGCAGGTCGGTGTCCCGGTAGTACGGATGCCACGACGGGTGATCGTAGTTGTACTGATGGTCTGCCGTGTCCTCCTGCACGGCGAGAAGTTCGGCGTACCGCGCGCCGTGGTCCCAGCGGCGGTCGGCGATCACGCGTCCGTTGCGGATGAGGAGGAATTGGTCGATGAGGCCGTAGCGTCCGGCATCGATGTCGGCGATCAGCGAGTCGACCGCGGCCGGATCGACGCCCTCGGCCTCCGCCGTGGAGACGGGCCACGTATCGCCCGGCCAGCCGGGCCCCGCGCTCGTGGCGCAGCCCGACAGGAGGATCGCTCCCGACAGGAGGATCGCCCGAATCGCTCGTTGGCGGAGGGGGATCATCAGTTTCTTAAACCGTGCGTCCGGGGGTGCAGATTGTCATTCCGATTGACAATTTGCACCCCCGGAGCGAGGGTTCGCGAGATCACTCCAACAGTCGCTCTCTCGGACCGCAAAACCGAGTCCAACCTGGCGAGCCGGGAGAAACCCCGGAGAGCCCGGAGAGCCCGGAGAGCCCGGAGAGCCCGGAGAACGTGGAAACGTGACCATCATCCGTCGCAACCTCTTAGACTCGTTTTGCCGACGATTGCGGCGCTATCCGATCGTAATGGTCATGGGGCCACGGCAGTCCGGCAAGATGACGCTCTGCCGGACCGTTCTCTCCGACCGGCCCCACGTGTCGCTGAGACGGCTTGACGTGCGCACCGAGGTGCGGCTGGATCCCGAGGGTTTCGTGCGGGAGTATCGGGACGGGGCGGTGATCCACGACGCCCAGTTGGAGACCGTGTTGATTGCCTATCTTCGGGAACTCGTGGACGAAGATCCGGCTCCGGGGCGCTTTGTGCTGACCGGGTCGATGCACTTCGGATTGAGTCCGGTGATAAACGCGTGGATGGCGCGTCGCGTGGGCGTCCTTCAACTGCTTCCGCCGGGATTTGACGAGTTGGCGCGTTTCGGAAGACCGCCGCCGAGTATGCTCGACGCGCTCTGGACCGGGGCGTACCCGACGATTCACCAGGGTAACATCTCGCCCCGGGTCTGGCTTCGGGATCATCTCGCAGCGTACCTGGATCGCGACGTCCTGTCGCTGCGGAACATCGCGAACCTCGGGGCCTTCTCGGAGTTCGTGAGACTGGTTGCCGGACGAACCGCGGAAGAGGTGAATCTGTCCGCGCTGGCGGCCGACGTCGGCATCCGGCACAACACGGTCAAGGCTTGGCTCCATGTCCTGGAGTCCAGCTTCCTTGTCTTTCGGGTCCCGGCGTACCGCCCCAACTTGCGCACGCGTCAGATCAAGGCGCCCAAGCTTCACTTTCTGGATTCGGGACTGGCCTGCTACCTGCTCGGCATCCGCTCGGCGGAGGAACTCCGCCATCACCCGTTGAGAGGGCAGATCTTCGAGAGCTGGGTGGCGGCGGAGGTTTTCAAGGCGATCACCCATCGCGGCGAAGAGCCGCGTTTGCGGCATTACAGGGCGGCGGGCACCGAGGTCAATCTCGTCATTGATCGGGGAGAGCGGCTCATCCTGGCCGAGGCGAAGTCCGGCGCCACGGTCGTCCCGCGTTTCCTCCTCGGCATGCGGACGCTCGGGAAGGCGCTGGGGAGAACGGGGCTGTTCGTCGACCGCCGGCTGATCTACGGAGGCGACTTTCCTCACCGACACGGCGACGTGGACGTCCTGCCGTGGAACCGGATGCTGGAGAAGACCTGGAACTGACCTGCCGGATCGACGCGACCCCGCTTCGGGTCAGCGGAGGGCGGCGGCGACGTTACCGCCATCCACGGTGAGGATCGCGCCGGTCGTCGCGCGGGCGAGTGCCAGGGAAACGAAGGCCCGGGCGACATCCTCGGCTCGGACCTCCCTGCCGAGGAGGTTGCCGCGCATGTAGGCGTCCTCGGTCACGCCGCGCGCCTCGGAGCGGGCCGCGATCATCTCCTCGGTGAGGACGCCGCTCCGGATGCGGTCGGCGTTCACCCCGTTCGACCGGATGCCCTCCCATCCGTGTTCGATGGCGTACTGGCGCACGAGTCCGAGGGTCGCCGCCTTCGGCAATCCGTACGGGCCGAAGTCCGGGCCCGGGTTGACCGCCTGCTTCGAGACGTTGAAGAGGAGGCAGCCGCCCGTCCCCTGGGCGCGCATCATGCGCAGGGCCGCCCGCGTGACGCGCTGGTGGGCGAAGAAGTTCAGCTCGAAGCTCTCCCGCAGCACCTCGTCCGTCACGTCGGCCATGGGACCGCGCCAGGCCGCTCCGGCGTTCGAGACGAGGATGTCGACGCCGCCTAAGCGGGCGGCGACGGTGGCGAACGCGCGGTCGACGGAGGCGTCGTCCGTCACGTCGCATGGGACGGCGAGCCCCGCTCCGGCCTCGGCGGCGGCGTCGAGCGAGGAGCCCGGCAGGTCGAAGAGGGCGACCTCGGCGCCGGCGTCCCGGAACACGGCGGCCGTGGCCCGGCCGATCGCGCCGGCGCCGCCCGTGACGACGACGACGTGGCGGGCCAGCGCCTTCTCCTTCGCACCGGCCAGCTTCGCCTGTTCGAGCGACCAGTATTCGATGTCGAACAGCTCGGCCTCGGTAATGCTCTCGAAGCGGTCCATGCTTTCCGCGTCCGCGATGACATCGACGGTGGTCTCGGCGAGGTCGGCCGCCGCGGCCGCGGCCCGGGCGTCCCGTCCGCTCGCGAACAGCCCCACGCCCGGCACCAGGACCACGCGCGGACTCGGGTCGAGCATGCGTTTCGTCCCGCCGTAGCGCGGGTTGTGGCGCTCGAAGTAGGCCGTGTACGCCGTTCGGTAGGCTTCGACCGCGGCCCGCGCCTCCCGGGTCCAGGCGGCGAGGTCGCCGGCGGGCGGCGCGGGGAGCACGACGGGAAGCGGCTTCGTGCGGATCGCGTGGTCGGGCGTGACCGTGCCGACCTGGCTGTAGCGCGACAGCTCCGAGCCGCCGACGTAAGCGAGAATGGCCGGGCTGGCCCGGTGCTCGAGGATGAAGCGCTCGGAGTCTCCCGCCCCGCCCTCCTGCGCCTCGCCGCCGTGCCGGTTGGCGAGCATGCCGCGGATGGCCGGCGCGATCTCGCCCGCTGAGGCGGTCGCCGATGGCGCCTCTGCAGCGGCGAAGACCTTCCGCCGGCCGCCTTCGATGCGCGCCTCGGCGAGGCTCACCCACTCGATCATGAGTTCGTACGCCTCGTGCGCCGTGTCCCCGAACGTGAACAGCCCGTGCTTTAGGAGGACGAGCCCTTCCGCCTCCGGATGGGCGTCCGCCGCCGCCTTCGCCGCCTTCGCGAGGTCGAAGCCGGGCATGATGTAGGGCACGATCGCGGCCCGGTCGCCGTAGACCTCGCGGCAGATCTCCTCCCCATCGGGCTGGTCCGTGAGAACGAGCGCCGCGTTCGCGTGCGTGTGGTCGATGAACGTGCGCGGCACCCACGCGTGCAGGAGTGTCTCCACCGATGGGTTCGGCGCCGTCGAGTCGAGCAGGTTGCGGCGCTGCAGGTTGACCATGTCCTCGTCGGACAGGGCGTCGATCTCAGCCAGCCCCAAAAGCGGATCGAGCTGCACCGCGGGAAGGCCGGGCGGTTCGATCGTCCCCATGTCCCAGCCGCTCCCCTTCACGTACAGCACGTCCAGTTCCGCCCCGGTCACGTCCCGGGCGCGGCCCTTGACCGACGTGTTGCCCCCGCCGTGCATCACGAGTCGAGGCTCGGAACCCAAGAGCCGCGTCGTGTACACCCGCAGCGCGAGATCCTCCCCGATGCCCTCGGCGGCGTACCGTTCGACGAACTCCGCCGCCTCGCGCTCGCTCCACGCGCTTTTCATCTCATAGTTCCCCTCGTCGAGCCCGGCCACGCATCCGGCGAAGACGGTACCGACCTCGCGGCAAGGCGTCCAGCGCCGGAGACGGTCACCAGAGGACGGGAGCCGGATACGAGGAGATGGCCTCGTCGGGCGTGACGATCGTCAATCCGCTCACGATCGCCTGCGAGACGAGACCGCGGTCGAAGGGGTCCGCATGGAGCACCGGCAGGAGCACTTCGTGGGCCGCCGACGCCTCATCGAAGGGGAGCGGTTCGAGTTCCAGCCACTCGCGCCGGCTCGAGACGTAGCGGACGGGCGACTCCGGGAGCGGCAACCGTCCGAGGCGGTGCTTGATCGCGATTTCCCAGGCCGAGAGCGCGCTCAGGTACACTGTGTTGCCCGGATCCCGGCACGCCGCCTCTGCCGCCCGCGAAAGCCGGGAGTCCGCCGCCGCCAGCCACAGGAACGTACACGTGTCGACGAGCAGCCTCACGGCTCGCCGGCGTCACCCTGGAAGGCCCGTAGTACGGATTCCGGCAGAGGTTCGAAGAAGCTCGCCGGCACCTTCATGCCCCGGTCGATGCCGATCGGACGTTCCCGGATCGGTGTCGAGGGCAGGGGGCGGATCTCGGCGATGGGCACGTTGCGCCGGCACAGCGTGACGGTCTCGCCGCGCTCCACGCGGGCGAGATACCGAGCCAGATCGGCCCGAGCTTCGGCGATGTTGACCCTGATCATGTACATGAACATATACAACTACCTGTACAGATCAAGACCCTTCGGCCCCGGACTCCCCGGCCGGGGCTCGAAGCTGCCGGCCGGGGCCCGAAGCTATCCGCCGGCCGTGGTGACGGCGGCTTTCTTGTCCGGGTGGACGGGGGACGTCTCCCACTCGTACTCCTCGCCCAGCACCCAGCGGTAGTACCAGTCCAGTTCGACGTTCGCCTTGAACAGGCGCTGCTGCAGCTCCACCCAGCCGTGACCCTGCTCGGGCGCCACGTAGAGGTGGGTCGGGACGCCGTTGTGCTTCAGTCCCTGGTACAGTTCGACGGACTGCGGCATCGGCACGCGTTCGTCGTTCTCCCCGACGAGGACCAGGGTCGGGGTCACGACCTTGTGGAGGTCGAAGAGCGGTGAATCGGCCATGTACTGCTCGATCGGGGCGTCCTCGGACCACGGGGTGCCCCCGAACCACGGCGTGCGATAGATGCGGACGTCGGATTGCGCGTACATCGACATCCAGTTCACGGCCCCCGCGCCCGACGACGCCGCCTTGAAGCGGTCCGTCCAGGTGATGATCTTGTTCGTCATGTGGCCGCCGGCGCTCCAGCCCATCTTCGCCATGCGGTCGCCGTCCACGAGTCCGCGCTCGATGAGATGATCCACGCCGGCCATCACGTCCTTGTGGGCCTGATCGAAGTAGTTGCCGATCATGTTGCGCAGGAAGTCGTCGCCGTATCCGGTGGACCCGCGATAGTTGGGCTTGAAGACGAACCATCCGCGGGCGGCGAGCACGGTTTCGTAGTTGCTCGAGCGCGCGAAGCGGAACTTGTCGGACGACGGCGGGCCTCCGTGCGTCTGAACGACGAGCGGGTAGCGCTCGCCCTCCTGGTAGTCGATGGGAAAGAAGATGAGACCTTCCACCTCGACGCCGTCCTCTCCGGCGTACTGCACGGCTTCCATGCGCGGCAGAAGGAACTCCTCGGCAAGATAGTCGAAGAGGTGCGTGACCTGGCGTGCCGGGCCCGATCCCGTCATCGCCCACAGGTCCCCCGCGTTGGTCGAACTGCTGACCGCGTAGAGGTGCATGCCGGATGAAGGGTGATAGTCCCAGGCGCCGACCGAGTGGTCTCCCTCGGTGACCGCCTCGGCGCTCTCCGCATCGGAGGCATCGGCGGGCACGGAGTAGATCTGCTGGCGAACGCCGGTATTCGCGCGGAAGTAGATCGAGCGGCCGTCTCGCGACCACACCGCGGCGTTGACGTCGAAGCTTCCTCCCGGCACCACGGAGACGGGATCGCCGCCGTCGGTCGGGACGACGAACAGGCGCTGGTTGAAGTAGAAGTCGCTCAGTTCGTCGTTCGTGTTCGCGACGAAGAGCGCGTGGCGGTTGTCGGGAGAAAGGGACGCGCCGACTTCTCCCACGTGATTGTCGGTGATCCGGCGCGCGCCGGTCCCATCGGGACCCATCACCCACAGTTCCGAGTTCAGCAGGTCGTCGTAGAGGGCGGTCGGCGCCAACTGCACGAGGAGGAGCGTGCCGTCGCGCGAGGTCGAATACCCGCGGACCATCAGGCCGGCCTCCGTCACGCGCTCCGCGGCGCCGCCCTCGCTCGGCACTCGCCACAGTCCGGTCGGGCGCTTGTCCTCTTCATAGCGAAACACGTTGTCGTTGACCGCTTCGCGCGCCTTCTCGGCCTCCGACTTCTCGTCGACCGCCATGAAGTAGATCCAGGCGCCATCGCCGGACCACGAAATCGAACCCACGGGCGTCGGGTGCTCGCTCACGGCGCCGGCCTCGCCGCCGCGGGTCGGCATCACGAACACCTGGTTGTGCTCCGTATCGTGCCGGTTCGCGACGAAGGCGACGCGCGAGCCGTCGGGCGACCAGCGCGGGCTCGATTCACCGCCCTCGCCGTTCGTCATGCGCGTCGTGCCGGAGCCATCCATCGCGACGCGCCAGATGTGGGAAACCGTGGCGTTGGCTTCCCAGTCGGTGTCCGTCCTCACGTAGAGCACTTCCGACCCGTTCGGCGATATTCGCGGGTCGGCGAGGCCGGGGATGTCGATCAGATCCACGATCGTCATCGCGCGGCGCTGGCCGGAGAGGGGGACGGTGGAGACGAGGACGGCGAGGATTCCGAGTCCGAGGATGCGGCGAGACATGGCAGACTCCTGCGGTTGGCGGTGGCCCGTCGCGGTACATCGATGTTGACAGGGTCGTCCCCGGGTGACAAGAGCCCGGCGCCGCCCTCCGGCAGGCGCCCGGGGCGTGGAGCCGGCGGCAGCGCCGGGCTAGGCCGTCGCGTCGCGGATCGCGGCGAGGTGGTCGGCGGTGAGGCCGTCCATCTCAAACGTGGACACGCCGGAGGCGCCGGCCTCGCGCGCCGTCGCGACGGCCTCCGCGAGCGCGGCCGGATCGAGCGACGGCAGGTAGAGTCCGGCGTTGAGCGGCGTGGCGGCTCCTCCGCGAACGTCGCCGTCGGTGGCGGCGAGGGCCGCGATCCCCTCGCGCACGCCGTCGCCGATCCAGGGGATGTCCTCCAGATAGAAGCTCTGGTAGAGCATCGGGAAGAAGCGGTCGAGGGGCCACCGGTCCCAGTCCTGGCGGACCAGCGTGCGGGCGATGGAAGGGGTCGGGAAGACGGCGGCCGTGATCGGCTTCCCGTGCTCGCGGGCCGCCTCGGCGAGTGCGCGCACGGCGCCCGTGACGGAGTCCCACCGGAAGCGGCGCCAGGCCTCGTCGGCGGGCGGATCGGGGATCTCCAGCGGGTCCCTCCCATCGAGAGCGGCGAACTGTTCGCGGCAGACGTCACAGTAGCAGAAGTCGAACTCCGGGTGCTCGACGTCCTGCACGAGGTCATAGGTCTCCCAGAGAGCGCGCGGGAGGATGACGTCGCAGTGGCGCACGTAGTCGAGGTGGACGCCGTCCACCGCCGGGTCGGCGGCGAGGTCCGCGATGCGTCCGCGCAGGTATTCGCGCACGGGCCCGCGCGAAGGGCAGACCCACTTGTAGTACCCGACGTAGGGGGGGTGATCGAGCGAGCTTTCCAGATTCCGGCTCACCGTGAACCACTCCGGGTGGTTCTCCTGCACCCAGGCGTCGCCGTTACGGTTCATCGTCCAGAACCAGCGGTGATATTCGAGTCCCTCCGCGCGGGCGGCTCCCGATACCAGGTCGACGTCGCCGCCACCCACGAGGACCGCGTGGAAGCCGGCCTCCCGAAGTCGGGCGAACTGTTCGCGCCAGGCGGCGGTGTCGCGATCGCGGTCCCCGTGAACCCACGTCCACAGCGTGAAGGGCGCCTCCGGATCGGGCGGGACCGCGCAGGCGGGAAGCGCCGCACCCAGCGCCGCCGCGCTGCCGGCGGCCCGGAGGAACTCTCTGCGCCTCACGGGGAGTCGTCCCGACCGGCGACGAAACGCACGACGCCCCACCTCTCGGGTATGTGCATGTCGATCTCCCCCTGCGGCGACCACACCCAGTTCTCTTCAGGATGGTCGCTCGAATCCACGGGTTCCCGCCGCTTCCGGTACTCTCCGTCCACGACGACGAGCGGCCACTGTACGCGGGAGAAGTTCACGCGCCAGACCTCGCCGGGCCTGGGGGGCGCGACCGCGGCCTCCGCGGGGGCGCCAGGGGGACGCAGCGCCGACCAGGGGATCGCGATCTCGACCGACCAGCCGATGTCTTCGTCGGAGGGGTCGTTCAGCGTGCCGTCGAGGCGCACCGCGGTGCGCAGACCCTCCATGTCCCAGGCGATGTCCGCCCTTCCCTTTCGGCGGTACGGCCTGTCGAGGAAGAGGTCGAACTCGGTCCCGAGCGCGTTGATCTCGAGTTCATAGTAGGCGAGACCGTCGCCGTCCGGATCGAGAAAGACCTCGAAGTCATGTTCCCGGTAGACGATGGCGTCGCGGTCGGCCAGCGTGGCCCAGAGGTGCGGTTCCTCGAGTTCGGCGCCCACGTAGAGGAAGCGTTCATCCCAGATGATCCTGGCGCGCGTACCGAGGTGGGGATCGGGCCAGTCGGGGCCGCGAATGTCGACGAAGGGCTCGGTCCACGGCGCGGCGCGCCAGACCGTATCGTCCAGCGACCCGTCGATCACGGGCGGGGAGACGGCGGGCGGCGCATGGTATTCATGCGGCGCGGCCGGCACCTGGCCCGCCGAAGGCGCGACCCCCGGGATCCCCGACGCAGCGAGCGCGGTCAGGAAAACACGCGACAGATCGGCGCGATCCATGCTAGTTCCGGACGGAGGGGAAGACCTGGAAGATCCCGCTCGTCGCCGGAGTGTCGACCGCGAGGTTCCCTTCCGCATCCAGGAGCCACACGTTCACGCGATACCACCCCTGGAACGAAAAAAACGGGAGCGTCACGGTCTCCCGCGTCGAGTCTCCGGGTTCGAGTTCGACCATGTGCTGGATGATGTCGGACCGCGTGGCTCCGCGGCCGCAGTGCAGCGTGGGGTTGTAGGATGCCTCGAATTCCACTTCGAGGTTCGTCACGCCCACGGGCTTGATCGCGCAGGAATCCTTGAAGATTCGAGCGCCGGATACGTTCCGCGAGGTGACGGTGACTGTCTGCCTGGGTTCGTATTCGGGCCGGTCCACGCAGACCTCGAGGCCGTGCTGCGTCGCGCAGAGCGCACTCTCGGGGCCTGTAGGGTCCTCGCTGCACGACAGCGCGAGGACGGCGGCCGGAATGGACATGAGCAACCTGCGTGACATCTTCGGTCTCCGGAGGTTCACGAGTGTGATCCCTCGGAATCTACGGGACGAAGGGTTCAGTTGTCGGCTCCCGGGAAGATGACGAAGATGCCGCTCGCAGCCGGTGTGTCGAAGGCAAGGGCCCCGTCCGGCGTCAGAAGCCACACGATCACGCGAAAGAAGTCCTGCGGTGAGTAACCCAGCCGCAGGGTCTCACGGGTCGATGCTCCGGGTTCGAGCCGCACCATGCGCTCGACGACGACCGTCGGCGTGACCGCCTCGCCACAGTGCCGCTGCGGCTTGTAGGTCGGCCTGAAGTCCTCCTCGGAATCCGGCGCGGGTATCGCGGTCGTACCGCAGGCATCCTTGAAGATCGGGTGGTCGGACACATTCCGCGTGGTGACGAGGATGGACTCGTTCGACCGGTACTCGGGTCGGTCCACGCACACCTCGACGCCGTGCCGAGTATCGCACAGACTGCCCCGGGGCCCGGTCACGCCCTCGCCGCACGACAGGGCGGGCACGATCGTCGCTGTCAGTACGGCCAGACCTCGAAGCTTCATGAATCTCCCGCCCTCCCGAAGACGCGAATCTAGTGTCGTGTCCCGGAGATTCGCGAGAATCTGGCGAGGGACCGGCCGAGGTGAAGTGTTGCCCGTCGGAGCGCCGCATCGGACTGTAGGCGTTGCCGGGGAAAACACGGGGGTCGCTTGGAGCTTCGCACAGGTCACGTGGAGTGGAACGGATGAAGGGAAGCAACAGGTGTTCCAGCTGGCTGGGCCGTCTGATGATGCTCGGCGCGGGACTCGGCGCCGGGCCTTTCGCGCTCGCCGCCCAGTCCGGGACGGCGGACGGAGAATGGCGCTACTGGGCCGGCGACGCCGGGTCCACGCGCTACGCGCCGCTCGATAAGATCGACGCCTCGAACGTCGAGGACCTGCAGATCGCGTGGCGTTGGCAGGCGCGCAACTTCGGTCCGACTCCGGAGGGCTACTATCGCGTGACCCCGCTGTACGCGAACGGGACCCTCTATGCCACGGCGGGATTCCGGCGGGCGGCGGTGGCGATCGATCCGGAGACGGGGGAGACGCTCTGGATGTACCGGCTCGACGAGGGTGAACGCGGCAGGAACGCGCCGCGCGGCAACTCCGGGCGCGGTGTCGGTTACTGGACGGATGGCGTCGAAGAAAGGGTGCTTCTCATCACCCCCGCCTATCACATGGTCTCGCTGGACGCGAAGACGGGCCTCCCCGACCCGGCCTTCGGCAACGACGGGATCGTGGACCTGAAGCTGGGACTCGGGCGCGACCTGGATCTGGTGAACGACCGCATCGGCTCCAGTTCTCCCCCGGTCGTCGTCGGAGATGTGATCGTCGTGGGAGCCGCACTCCCGCAGGGGGGACGCCCTCCGACCAAGGAAATGCCGCCGGGCCACGTGCGTGGGTTCGACGCGCGGACGGGCGAGCAGCTCTGGACCTTCCACACGATCCCGCAGCCCGGCGATCCCGGCCACGAGACGTGGGAGGACGGATCCTGGGACTACACCGGGAACGCCGCCGTCTGGACGCCGTTCACGGCGGATCTCGATCTGGGCTACGTCTATCTGCCGGTGGAGTCGGGGACGGGCGACTACTACGGGGGCCATCGCCCGGGCGACAACCTCTACTCGCAGAGCCTCGTGTGCGTGGACGCGGGCACGGGCGAAGTCGTGTGGTACTTTCAGACCGTGCATCACGGGATCTGGGACTTCGATCCGCCGGCGGCGCCCGTTCTGATGGACATCACGGTGGACGGCCGGGAGATCCAGGCTGTGGCCCAGGTGACGAAGCAGTCTTTCACCTACGTGTTCGACCGCGTGACGGGCGACCCGGTGTGGCCGATCGAGGAGCGCCCCGTGCCCGCCGGGGACGTGCCGGGGGAATGGTACGCGCCGACGCAGCCCTTTCCGACGCTTCCCGAGCCGTTCGACATGCAGGGCGCGACCGAGGATGACCTGATCGACCTCACGCCGGAACTGAAGGCGGAGGCGCTCGAGATCGCGAAGAACCTCACGCTCGGCGAGTTGTTTACGCCGCCGACCGTGCTCGTCGAGGGGGGGAACCAGGGGACCCTCATCACGCCCGGCAGCCTTGGCGGGGCGAACTGGCCGGGCGCGGCATACGACCCGGAGACGCAGCGGCTCTTCGTGGGGTCCGCGACGCGCGGCTCCGTGATCGGGCTCGTGAACGATCCCGAGTCGTCGAACATGCGCTACATCGCCGGACGGCCCCGCGGCGTCGGCGGCCCGCAGGGACTGCCGATCCTGAAGCCGCCGTGGGGAAGGATCACGGCGCTCGACATGAAGACGGGCCGGAAGGTGTGGCAGGTCGCGAACGACCACACGCCGTCGTTCGTGGAGGAGCACCCGGCGCTCGAAGGCGTCGACGTCCCGCGCACGGGTCGGCCCAGCAGGGCGGGCCTCCTCGCGACGAGCACGCTGCTCTTCGCGGGAACGGGCGGGGGGACGATGTCGCCGGACCTCACCGGTCTCCTGCGCGCGCACGACAAGGAGACGGGTGAGATCCTGGCCGAGATCGAACTGCCGTCGCACCAGACCGGCGTTCCGATGACGTACATGCACGACGGCCGTCAGTACATCGTCGCGGCGGTCGCGGGACGCGGCGTGCCCGGGGAACTCGTCGCCCTGCGGCTCCCCGGCTAGCCGGCCGCTCCGGCCGTCGGCCACCCACCACCCGCCGAACGCCACGGTGCCAGCGCCTTCCGCCGTCCGGGGAACGCCCTTTCATGAACGAACCGGCCCGCTCTGCCAGGCCGGCAACTGGCGGCGCTGGGCCGGGCATCTCTCGGCAAGTTCGTACGAGCCGACGCACGAGCCCGAGTACCACGCGATTCGGTCGGCAGCCGCGCTCATCGATGTCTCCCCGCTCCACAAGTACCGGCTCTCGGGGCCGGGGGCGGCCACGCTCGCCAATCGGGTGGTGACGCGGGACGTGGACCGGCAGGAGATCGGCCAGGTGTACTACACGCCCTGGTGCGACGCGGCCGGGAAGGTGCGGGACGACGGTACCCTGCACCGGCTCGGCGCGTCCGATTTCCGCCTTACGTCCGCCGAACCGACGCTGAAGTGGCTGCATGAGAACGCCCGCGGACTCGATGTGGAAATCCGGGAGGAAACGGAGCGGGTGGCCGCGCTCGCACTCCAGGGGCCCCGTTCGCGCGATCTGCTCCGGAGGCTCACTGACGGCGACGTGGCGGGACTCCGCTATTTCCGCGTGATGTCGGCGCGGATCGCCGGGATCGCCGCGGAAATCTCGCGCACGGGCTACACCGGCGACCTCGGCTACGAGATCTGGGTCGGCGCCGCGGACGCGATTCCGCTGTGGGACGCGCTCACGTCGGCGGGTGCGCCGTTCGGCCTCGCCCCGGCCGGCATGCTCGCCCTGGACATGGCGCGCCTCGAGGCCGGCCTGCTCCTCGTCGATGTCGATTTCATCCCGGCCCACCGCGCGATCATCGAAGACCGGAAATCGTCTCCGTACGAACTCGGCCTCGGCTGGACCGTGTCGCTCGGGGCGTCGAACTTCGTGGGCCGGGCAGCCCTCCGCGCCGAACGGGCCCGCCCGCCCGCGTGGCGCTTACGGGGGATCGTCCTCGACTGGGAATCGCTCGAAGCGGCGTACGCGACCGTCGGCCTCCCGCCGCAGCTCCCGGGCACGACCCTGCGCGACAGCGTGCCGCTGTATGCAGGGGGGCGACAGGTGGGCTACGCCACGAGCCGGGGCTGGTCGCCGACCCTCAAGACCTATCTGGGACTGGCCCACCTCGAAGCGGAGTCCGCGGGCGTCGGAACCGAACTCGAGATCGAGGTGACCGTCGAGCACCGGCGGCGCCGGGCCCGGGCTACGGTGGCGAAGACCCCGTTCTTCGATCCCGAGAGGAAACGGGCCACGCCGTGAGCGCGACGAACGCGTACGACGCGATCATCGTCGGGGGCGGCCACAACGGCCTCATCAACGCCGCCTACCTCGCCCGGGCGGGACTGCGCACGGTCGTGCTCGAGCGCCGGCACCTGGTGGGCGGCGCCGCGGTGACGGAGGAGATCTTCCCGGGCTTCAAGTATTCCGTCGCCTCCTACGTCGTGAGCCTGCTGAGGCCGGAGATCATCCGCGACCTGCGGCTCGCGCGGCACGGGCTGGAGATCCTCCCGCTGGAGAGCACGGTCACCCCGCTTCCGAACGGCGACTACCTCGGGCGCTGGGCCGACCACGACCAGACGCGGCGCGACCTCTATCGCCATTCTTCGAAGGACGCCGAGGCGTACGATGACTTCGCGACGCTCATGTACCGGCTCGCGTGGGCCGTGAAACCGCTCCTCGGCATCGTGCCGCCCGACCCGCTCTCTCCCGGACTGCGCGATCTGAAGACGCTGCTCATGCTGGGACGGCACGCGCGGGGCCTCGACGAGCAGCAGTTCCACGCGCTCTTCAAGCTGGGGACGATGAGCGCGGCCGACTATCTCGACGAGTGGTTCGAGTCGGATCCGCTCAAGGCGACGATGTCGGCGAGCGGAATCATCGGGACCTTCCTCGGCCCCCGGTCTCCGGGGACGGCGTACGTCCTTCTCCATCACTACATGGGGGAGATCGACGGCGTGTTCCGGGCGTGGGGGTTCGCGCGGGGCGGGAACGGGATGGTCAGCGAGTCCATCGCCTCCGCGGCGAAGTCCCACGGGGCGGAGATCCGTACCGGGGCCACGGTGGAGCGGGTGCTCACGGCGAATGGGCGGGCGACGGGCGTCGTGCTGGAGGATGGCGAGGAACTCACGGCGAAGACGGTCGTGTCCGGGGTCGATCCGAAGCGCACCTTCCTCGGTCTGCTCGACCCGGAAGAGCTGCCGGACGATCTCGTGACGGCGATCCGGCGCTTCCGGATCCGCGGCTCCTCCGGGAAGGTCAACCTGTCGCTCTCGGAGGCGCCGGAGTTCTCCTGCCTGCCGGGCGGGGGGCCGCACCTGCGGGGCGCCTTCTCCATCAGTCCGAGCATGGACCACCTGGAGCGCGCCTACGACGACGCGAAGTACGGAGGGTTCTCGCGCCGGCCCTACATGGACATCGTGATCCCGTCCATGATCGACCCCGGGATGGCGCCGCCGGGACGGCACGTGATGTCGATCTTCGTCCAGTACGCCGCCTTCGACATCGAGGGCGGCTGGGACGACGCGAAGCGGGAGGCGTTCGGGGACGCGGTCGTCGACACGCTCTCGGAGTACGTGCCGAACCTCAAGGACTCCATCCTCCACCGGCAGGTGCTCACCCCGCTGGACATGCAGGAGCAGTTGGGGCTCACGGAGGGCAACATCTTCCACGGCGAGCTGACGCCTCAGCAGCTCTTCTTCTTCCGCCCGTCGCCCGCCTGGGCCGACTACCGGACGCCCGTGCGGGGGTTCTACCAGTGCGGCTCGGGTACGCATCCGGGAGGCGGGGTTTGCGGCGCCTCGGGGCGGCTCGCCGCGCTCGAGATTCTGCGGGACCTGCGGCGGCGCCCGCGGGGCGGGTGGGCGGATCGGGGGAACCGGGCGTGAGCTCTCGGCCGTACGACGCCGTCGTCATCGGGGCCGGACACAACGGCCTGGTCGCGGCGGCCTACCTGGCGCGAGCGGGACTCCGCGTGGTCGTGGTCGAGCGGGGCGAGGCCGCGGGCGGGTGCGCCGCGACGGAGGAGCTGTGGCCCGGGTATCGCGTGGACACCGGTGCACACAGCCTGACCGGAATCGATCACGGCGTCATGGCGGACCTTGGCCTGGACCCGTCGAGACCGAGGGGCGCCGGGCTGGACATCATGTCTCCCGCTTCCTGCGTCGTGTCGCCGCAGCCGGAGTGGGGCGCGCTCATGCTGGAGTCGGATCCGGCCCGGACGGCGGATCTCATTCGGCCCTTCTCGGCTCGGGACGCCGCGCGCTGGCCGGACTTCGTGGATGCGATGTCGCGGGCCGGGCGGGCGCTCGGCGTTCTCTACCGCACCCTGCCGCCGCGACTCGCAGGCGCGAACCGTGGCGACCTGTGGGAACTCGTTCGCCTCGGCGCGAAGCTGAACCGCCTCGGACGGCGGGACGCGCTCGAACTGATGCGGCTCATCCCGATGACGGTGGAGGAATTGCTCTACGAGTGGTTCGAGAGCGAGGCGCTCAAGGGTGCGCTCGCGGCGGACGGCGTGCGGGGGATCTGTCAGGGGCCGCTGGCGTCGGGTACCGGCTACATGTTCCTCCATCACATGGTGGGCGCCGGCGGGGTCGTGCGGCGAAGACGTCAGGTGCGCGGCGGGATGGGCGCGCTCGGTGCCGCCCTCCAGCGCGTCGCCGTCGCGGCCGGTGCGGAGATCCGCCTCGGCCAGGAGGCGGCCTCGATCCGCGTCGAGGACGGGCGCGCGGCGGGGGTCGTCCTCGCCGGAGGCACCGAGATCGCGGCGCCCCGCGTCGTGTCGTCCGCCGACCCCGGCCGCACGCTGCTCGGCCTCGTCGACCCCGGCGAACTGGCGCCCGAGTTCGTCCGCGCGCTGGACAACATCAAGTACCGGGGCGTCGTCGCGAAGGTGCACCTCGCGCTGGGCGAGCCTCCGCGCCTGCGCTCCGGTTGTGACGCGGCCCATGCCGCCATGCTTGCCGGCGCCGCCATCACGGTCGCGCCGAGCATCCACTACATCGAGCGCGCGTACGACAACGCGAAGTACGGCCGGCCCTCGAAGCGGCCCGTCCTCGATGCCGTCCTCACGACCGCGCTCGATCCGTCGCTCGCGCCGGAAGGGCGCCACGTCCTGTCGGTGGCCGCGCAGTACGCGCCGTTCCGACTCGCCGATGGTTCATGGGATGACGCACGCCGCGAGGCGCTGGGAGACACGGTCGTCGAGACGCTGGCCGAGCACATCCCCAACCTCGAAGCGGCGATCCTGCACCGCCACGTGCTGACGCCGGCCGACCTCGCCGACCGTTTCGCGCTGCCCGAGGGGAACATCCACCACGGCGAAATGACGCTCGACCAGGTCTTCTTCGGCCGCCCCATCGCAGGCTGGGCCCGATACCGCACCCCGATCGACGGGCTCTACCTGTGCGGTGCCGGCACGCACCCCGGCGGCGGCCTCAACGCCCGCCCCGGCGCCCTCGCCGCCACCCGCATCCTCCGCGACGGCTAGCCCAACGCCCGAACCGGCTACGACCGCCGCGTTCCCGCGGGAACGTCCCGGCGACTGATCTCCGACGCGGAAGCCAACGTCCCCGCCACCTACAACTAGTCCAGATCGACGCCACGGCTGACGCGGAAGACGTGGCCGTCGGGGTGGCGGACGTGCATTTCGCGCACACCCCACGGCATGTTCGTGGGGGGCCATGTGACGTCGAGTCGCTGTTCGACGCACCGCCCATGCGCGGCGTCGACGTCGTCCACCCAGATCGACATCCAGACGCCCTTGTCGGCGCCGTCATCGCCCCCCGGGCCGAACGTCCTCTCTACCTCGCTGCGGCCCCGGCCACCCTGCGCGTTCTGACACAGGAAGATCTGGCAGTCGCCGGAGACGACGCCGCCGAAGTCCGGCGGATCGCCCCATTCCCAGCTCTTGTTCCAGCCCCAGCGCTCGAACCAGGCGAAACTCTCCTGCAGGTCCGAGACGTTCAGGATCGGCGTCAGCCCCTTCGCGAATCCGTCGGCCTTCACGGCTAGCCGAGGAGGTTGGCGACCGCGGCGCGTTCGGCGCGGAGTTCCGCGTCGGTGATTCCCATGCGCTCGCGGCTGAAGTCGCTCGGGTCG
Source organism: Candidatus Palauibacter polyketidifaciens (assembly GCF_947581785.1). Lineage (NCBI taxonomy): Bacteria > Pseudomonadati > Gemmatimonadota > Gemmatimonadia > Candidatus Palauibacterales > Candidatus Palauibacteraceae > Candidatus Palauibacter > Candidatus Palauibacter polyketidifaciens. Next base: position 41,264 of record NZ_CANPVO010000016.1, read on the forward strand.
AGGCCGTCCACGACGGAGTAATCGCCGTCCGCGCACGTCACGGGCTGCGAGTACACGACGCCCTCGGCCACGCCGTAGCGACCGTCCGCGTGCACGGCCATGCTCGTCCAGTCGCCCTCCGGCGTACCGTGTACCCACGTCCGCACGTGGTCGATGGCGGCCGAGGCGGCCGAGGCCGCCGACGAGGCACCGCGCGCCTGGATGATCTCCGCTCCCCGCTTCTGGACCTTCGGGATGAAGGTGTCCCGGTACCAGGTCTCGTCCACCAGGTCCGTCGCCGGGGCGCCCGCCACCGTGCATTGGCTGATGTCGGGGTACTGTGTTGCCGAGTGGTTGCCCCAGATCGTCATGCGTCGGATCTCCGTCGCGTGCGCCCCCGTCTTCTCGGCTAACTGGCTGATCGCGCGGTTGTGGTCGAGGCGCGTCATGGCCGCGAACTGCCGGCGGTCGAGCTTCGGCGCGTTCGCCGCGGCGATGAGGCAGTTCGTGTTCGCCGGGTTCCCGACCACGAGGACGCGCACGTCGGGCGACGCGCGGTCGCTCAGCGCGCGACCCTGCGGGCCGAAGATCCTCCCGTTGTCGGCCAGCAGGTCGCCTCGCTCCATTCCCGGCCCGCGCGGCTTGGCGCCCACGAGCAGCGCGTAGTCGACGCCCTCGAATCCCTCGTTCACGTCCGCAGTCCCGAGCACCCCGTGCAGGAGCGGAAAGGCGCAGTCGTTGAGTTCCATCTCGACGCCGCGCAGGGCGTCGAGCGCGGGCGGGATCTCCAGCAGTTGAAGCGTGACGGGCCGGTCCGGCCCGAGCATGTCCCCGGCCGCGATCCTGAAGGCGAGGGCGTATCCGATATTTCCTGCGGCCCCCGTGATGGCGACCCGCGCTGGTGCAGTCATGTCGTCTCCGCGCTTTACGTGTGAACGTCGTGTGCGAACGTTGGTGAATGGGAGGCGCCAAACTCACAGGAGCGACCCCTCAAGTCCAGCGGGGATCCGGACGGGCGCGGCGGAAGCGGTGCGGCGGAAGCGGCATGGCGCGGTCTCGCGCCGGGGTTCACGGCGTGGCAAACTTCGGCCCTGCTTGAACCCGAGGGGAGACCCATCCGCGACAACGCTCACATGACCCGCCTGATGGCGGTGCTGCTCGCGCTCTGCGCCGTCCTGCTCGGCTTGCTCCTGGTGGCGGCCGCAACCGGGGCCGGCCGCGCCACGCCACTGCCCCACGCGGAGCATGCGCCGATGCTGGTGGGGATCGACGCGGGCGAACTCGGGGCACCGACATGGGCCGCGTACGTCGCGGGCATCGCCATGCTCGGGACCATGTGGGTCGCGATGCTGATCGGGTTCCGGGAGGGACACTGGATCCGGCGGGCGGTCAACGCGTGGATGGTGGGCTACGTCCTCCTTTTTGTCGTCCTCATGTGGTCCTTCGACGCCTACGCCGCCGGCGACACGACGATCGTCCTCGGCTTCGCGGCGCCGACGTCCCTGCTGGTGTACGGGCTCACGCTCGCGCCGTGGATCCCCCTGCTCGCCATCACCTGGGCGTTCGAGAACGCCTACTTCGGCCCCCGTGAGCAGGCCCGCTTCGACGAAATCGTCGACTCCGGCGGCGGCGAGGGATAGCGGTCGGTGGAGGCGAATCGCGCCCTGATCACGCTGCTCGCCGTGATCGCATATCTCGCGCTCTGCGTGGGCGTGGGCCTCTGGTCGCTCCGCCGCACGAAATCGGCGAGCGACTTCTTCGTGGCCGGCCGCAATCTGGGGATGTTCGTGACCGCGTTCGCGATCTTCTCGAGCACGATGAGCGGGTTCGGGTTCGTGGGAGGTCCCGGCCTCATGTACTCGATGGGGACGAGTTCGATCTGGATTCTCGGGACGATCGTCATCTCCAACATCATCGTCCTCAACCTGGTGGCGAAACGCCTCCGCCTCGTGTCGGAGCTTCGCGAATGTGTGTCGCTGCCGGACATCGCCGCGGCCCGGTACGGCTCGGAGTCGGTGCGGGCCTCCGTGGCCGTCGTGATCCTGCTCGGCGTGCTGGGCTACCTGGCGACGCAGATCCTCGCGATGTCGATCGTGCTGCAGGGCGTGCTCGCGGACGCAGGGGTGATCGAGACCCCGAGCCTCGCGCTCTGCGTCGCCATTTCGTGCTCCGTCCTGATCTTCTACTCGGTGACCGGCGGGATCGTGGCCTCCGTCTACACCGACGTGATCCAGGGCGCCATCATGGTCGTCGCTTCCGTCTTCGTCTTCGTCACCGTGCTCGGGACGTTCGACGGCGGGCTGACCGAGATCAGCCGGATCGTGGCGGCCGACGACCGCGCGGCGAGCGGGCCGTGGGGAACGATCGGGCTGATGGGAGGGCTCGCCTGGTTCTTCGTGTTCGGCATCGGCGTGGCAGGGCAGCCGCACATCATCACGAAGTTCATGATGCTGCGGCGCATGAAGGAACTGCGTTACGTGATACCGGTCGGCGTCATCGCGTACAGCTTCGCGGCGCTGCTCTGGATCGGGATCGGCTTCGCCATGCGGGCGCTGGTCATCACTGGCGGGCATCCCGCGCTCGCGACGCCGGACGCGGCTTCTCCGGAGTTCCTGCAGGTGTTCACGCACCCGCTGCTCGCCGGCGTCGTGTTCGCCGCGCTGCTCGCCGCGATCATGTCCACCGCGGACGCGTTCCTGAACATCGGGACCGCCGCCATCATGCACGACCTGCCAAACGCGATCCGTGGCCGGTCGCTCGGCAACGAACTCGCGTGGGCGCGAATCATCACGGTCCTGCTGGCGATCTCGGCCGCGCTGGTGGCGCTGTATTCCGGCGATCTCGTGGCGCTGCTCGGCGTGTTCGGCTGGGGCACGTTCGCGGCGGGTCTCGTCCCCGTCATCGCGATCGGACTCAACTGGAAGCGGGCCAACGTCCTCGCGGCCAACGTCGCCGTCGCCAGCAGCCTGCTCGTCAACTTCGGGCTCCGGTCCGGGTTCGGCTTCGGCACCGTGCGCCTCCCCTACGGCGTCGACCACGGCGCCGCGGCGCTCCTCGTCTCCCTCGTCCTCTTCCTCTCCATCTCCTTCCTCACGAAACCCGACCCCATCGACCGCGACATCCAACGCGTGATGGAACTCTGACCCCGAGACCTGATCCGCGAGGAGGGCCGGAGCGCGTTGAATCGGCGGTTTGCACATGGCGCGAGACGAGAACATAATCTAGACATATCGTTGGACATATCGTTGGACAAAAATCGACACATAATCTCCACGCGACATGGGCAGGAAGGCAGGATGACAGACGAGCGTCCGTACGAACGGAGTCACGCGTGGATCAGTTTTCGCGCGCGTCTGGAGCGGGCCACGCCGCAGTTGTGGTCCCTGCTCGGACAGGTGGCGGCTCGCTGCGAGCAGGTCGCCCGGGCGGTTCTGCCCCCCGCCGCAGCAGCGGAGATGCACAAGCTCTACCTCATCAAGGGGGCCCGCGCGACGACGGCCATCGAAGGGAACACGCTTACCGAAGAACAGGTTCGGGACAGACTCGACGGACAACTCGAACTTCCAATCTCGCAGGAGTACCTGGGCCGGGAAGTCGACAACGTCCTTCGCGCCTGCGAAGACATTTTTCGGCGGATTACCGCCGGCGAACCGCCACGCCTCACTCCGGACTGGATCCGGGAAGCGAACCGCCTCGTCCTCGCGGGGTTGGAAGAGCACCTTGAAGAAGGAGTCGTTCCGGGAGAGGTGCCCACGTTCTCCGTTGGCGTGGGAAGATATTCGGGTGCGCCGCGGGAAGACTGCCTGTTTCTCCTCGAACGGCTGTGTGAATGGCTGGAGGAAGACGTAGTCTGGCCGGACATCGAGGAGCACCTGGACAGTGCGATCGCAGTGGCGGTTCTGCGGGCGGTCCTCGCACACCTGTACATCGCCTGGATTCATCCCTTCGGCGATGGGAACGGTCGTGCGGCGCGGCTCACCGAGTTCCTCATCCTGGCTCGCGCCGGGGTTCCCTCCCCCGCCACGCATCTCCTCAGCAACCACTACAATCTCACGCGCGCGGAATACTACCGGCAGCTCGACCGTTCGAGCCGCGCCAATGCGGGCCGCGGGGACGCACTCGGGTTCGTCGTCTATTCGCTTCAGGGGTTTCTGGACGGGCTCGAGGAACAGTGTCGTTACGTGGAAGGGGTCCAGTCATGGCTGGCATGGGAACACTACGTGTATTGGACGTTCGGACAGCGGCGTCGCTCGCCGGCCATGAACCGTCGTCGGGAGGTCGTCCTCGTCCTGGGGCGGCACGCGGAGCCGGCGAGGAAGCGCGACATTCCCGACCTGGCTCCCGCCCTGGCGCGTCTCTATTCCACGAAGACGACGAAGACCCTCACACGGGACCTGAACTGGCTCCTGGCCAATGATCTGCTCGAGAAGGACGGGGGCGAATACCGCGCGCCCGTCCGCATGATGCAGCAGTTTCTTCCCGTCCGAGCCTAGCTCCGCCGCGCAACCCGAAACCTCCGGCGGCGGGGTGCGTACGCTCCGCTGAGAGTCCGGCCCGTTGCGCCGTCCCTAACCCCCCTGCGCCATCTCTAACGAGGATGCCTGAAGAAGCCGTCGCCCGACTGTCGGGCGTGACTCATCGATACGGAGCTGTCGTCGCCCTGGAGGAGGTGGATCTGAAGGTCCGGCGCGGCGAGGTACTGGCGGTGCTGGGGCCCAACGGGGCAGGCAAGACCACCGCGATCAGTCTGCTGCTCGGGAGCGTGGCCGTGCAGACCGGAGAAGCGACCGTCTTCGGACAGCGACCGGGGGCCCCCGAGGTCCGCGCGCGCCGAGGCGCGATGCTCCAGATCTCCGGCGTACCCGAAACACTGACGATCGGTGAACACATCGACCTTTTCCGCGCCTACTACCCCGCTCCGGTATCGGCTTCCCGGCTGCTCGCCATGGCCGGGCTCGAGGGACTGGAGCGACGCAGGTTCGGCAAGCTTTCCGGGGGACAGAAGCAGCGGGTGATGTTCGCGCTCGCTCTGTGTGGCGACCCGCAGCTTGTGTTCCTCGATGAACCCACGGCGGGCCTGGACGTGGAAGCGCGGCGCGGGCTGTGGGAGGAGATTCGCGCACTCAGCGAGTCGGGGCGGACCACGGTTCTGACGACCCACTATCTCGAGGAGGCGGACGCGCTCGCGGATCGAATCGTCGTCCTACATCGGGGGCGGGTCATCGCGGAGGGCTCGCCAGCGAGCATCAAGTCGCGCACGGCCGCCCGCCGGGTCCGTTGCGTCACCGGGGTTCACCGCGACCGCGTGGCCTCCCTTCCGGGCGTCGTGAGGTCCGAGACCCGGGGCCGGTACCTGGAAATCCTGACCTCCCGACCGGAGGATCTCGTACGCGCCCTCCTCGATCTGGACCCGGACCTGCACGACCTGACCGTCGTCGGCGCCGGACTCGAAGAGGCCTTCCTCGCCCTGACGCGAGCACCCGACGCCTCGGAGCCTGTCTCATGACGACGGCAACACTCGCCAGACGCGGGCGCATCTACGTGCTGGAGGCCCGGTACCAGTTCCTGATGGTGCTGCGAGAGCCCGCCTTCGCGATCCCGACGCTGCTCTTCCCGCTGATCTTCTACCTGTTTTTCGGCGTGGTCATGGGCGGGAGAGGCTTTTCGGTCGCGGCACCCACGTACATGCTGGCGACCTACAGCGTCTTCGGCGTCCTGGGACCCTCGCTGTTCGGCTTCGGGGCCGGACTGGCGACGGAACGCGACTCCGGCGCTCTGCTGCTCAAGCGTACCACGCCGATGCCCGCGGCGGCCTACCTGCTCGCCAAGGTGGGGATGGCGTTGACCTTCGGGGCGGCAGTCGTCCTGGGGATCTTCTTTATCGGCGCCTACGGGGCCGGCGTGATGCTGTACCGCTGGCAGTGGTTCGCTCTGGCCGGGGTCGTACTCGCCGGGGTGATCCCTTTCTGCGCGCTCGGGTTGGCCGTTGGAGCGTGGTCGAAGAGTCGCGCCGCGGTGGCCATCACGAATCTGGTCTTCCTGCCCATGGCCATGCTGTCGGGGCTCTGGATCCCGATCACGATGTTTCCGGCGGCCCTGCAGGACTTCGCCAACGTGTTGCCCGCCTATCACCACGCGCAGCTCGCACTTAAGGTCATCGCGATGGACGGTGGACAGGCGACGGCCCTGCACGTCGCCGTGCTTGCCGTGCAATCGATCGCCTTTCTCGTCGTCGCCGCGGTCGGGTTCCGGCGGGCGGAGAGCGGCGCCGTCTCGATCCGTGGGGGAGGGATGTCATGAACCCGGAGAACCGCACCGCCCTGCGAAGCGTGTGGATTCTCCTTGTCGCGGTGGCGGGATTCATCGGCGCGCTGGCGACGCTCCCGGTCCCGGGTGACGCGGCCGCCCCGGAGCAGGAGGCGCCGGACGAGAGCTTCGCGATCGTGGACGTGACGTTGTTCGACGGCGAGGCCTTCAGGCCAAACCAGGATGTGTGGGTGGAGGACGGACGGGTGCGGCGGGTGGGCGCGAAGCTCCGGCTGCCGGACGACCTGCCCCGCGTCGATGGCCGCGGACACACGCTGCTTCCAGGCCTCATCGACGGCCACGTCCACACGTTCGGCGGGACGCTGGGCGATGCGCTTCGCTTCGGCGTGACAGCCGTGCTCGACCAGTTCACGGACCCCGGCCTCGCGGCCGCCGCGCGGACGGCCCGAGACGAAATCGCGCGGACGGCCGAAGCCGATCTCTTCTCCGCCGGCATGCTGGCGACGGCGCCCGGCGGTCACGGCACGCAGTTCGGGCTGGCGGTGGAGCCGCTCACGGGCCCGGAAGGCGCCGACGCCTGGGTGCGGGCGCGGAAGGCGGAGGGTTCCGACTGGATCAAGATCGTCTCCGAGGATGGAGCCGCGTACCGCGGGGATATCCCTTCTCTGGAGCGCGAGACGATTGCGGCGCTCATCGGGGCCGCCCACGCCGAGGGGCTGCTGGCCGTCGTCCACGTCAGCGACCTTGAGGCGGCGCTTGAGGCGGTCTCGCTGGGGGCCGACGGCCTGGTCCACACCTGGTTCGACGCCGCGATTTCCGAGGAGGGCGCTCGCAGCTTCGCGGAGGCGGGCGTCTTCGTCGTCCCCACCCTTTCCGTCATTATGGGACTGTTCGGCGACTCCACCGGTCTGCGCATCCTCCACGAGACGGAGGAAGCGCTGGTCTCGCCGATGCAGCGGCAGACGCTGAGCAACCGGTTCGAGATGCCCGAGGGGCCGGACTCCGGGGTCGCGCTGGAAAACGTGCGGCGGCTCCATGCGGCGGGCGTGCGGATCGTCGCGGGCACGGATGCGCCGAACCCCGGGACGGCGACCGGCCTCTCGATGCACGGGGAGCTTCGGCTCCTCGCGCGGGCCGGCCTGGAGAGCCACGAGGTGCTCGCCGCGGCGACCTCCGTTGCCGCGGAAGCATTCGCCGTCCCCGAGCGCGGCCGCATTGCCGAGGGCACCATCGCCGATCTCCTGCTGGTGCGAGGCGACGTGGAGGAGGACCTCGCGCGCACCGCCGAAATCGTCACGATCTGGAAGGACGGCTTTCCGGTCGTCCGTGAGACCGCCGCGGCCGCCCGTTCGCCCGAGATCCCACCGGCTCCGGAGGGGCCGGTCGTCGTCGACTTCGAGGACGGGCTCGACTCCGGCTTCGGCTTCGGCTGGCAGGTGACGACGGACGCAATGAACGGTGGCGACTCCACCGCGGATCTGGCCGTGGAGGAGGGCGTGCTCGTTGTGCACGGCGAGACCCGAGCGGGCTTCGCCTTCCCCTGGGCGGGCGCGATCTGGTTCCTCGGCGACCAACCGATGCAGGCGGTCGATTTCTCCGGCCGCAGCGTCCTGCGGTTCCGTGCCCGCGGAGACGGCCGGAGCTACACCGCGATGCTGTTCGGCGAGGGGGCCGCGGCCACCGTGCCGCCCACGGTCCCCTTCATCGCCGGGCCGGAGTGGGCCGTGGTCGAGATTCCGCTCGGCAGCTTCGCCACCGCCGATCCCTCGATCATCGCCGCCCTCGCGTTCGTCGCCCAGGCGCCCCTCGGATCGTTCGCCTTCGAACTCGACGACGTAGAGATCCGCTAGCGCCGGCCGGTCAGCGGACGCCGACCTGGCCGGCGACGGCGGCGGTCAGGCTGTCGGGGTCGTAGCCGAGGCCGTCCTTGAAGACGATGCGGACGTTGCGGATGTCCGACGGACGGAGTTCGATGTCGCCCTCGATCACGATCAGGTCGGCGAGTTTGCCGGGAGCGACGGTCCCGACTTCGCCGTCGAGGCCGAGAATCTGCGCCCCGTTCGCGCTCACGATCCGTACGGCGTCGGCCGGTTCAAAGCCCGCCTCGACGAGAATCTCGAAGTTCCGCTGGTCGCCGTAGCCGGGCAGGGCGCCCCAGGCCGGGTCCACGCCCGCCGCCAGCAGGCCTCCCGCCTCCACGAACGCGAGTTCGAACGCGAGCAGGTTCTCGAACAGGTCGATCATCCACGGCATCTCCGTCGTCCGGAAGATCGACCGCCGCTCCATCTCCGCCGCCACGACGTGATCCGGAAGCGCGTCCAGATCGCGCTCCGTGAGGTCGGGCACGAGCGGCGTGGCCTGCTCGGCGACGGCCACGGTAGAGGTCATGGCGACGCCCGCGGCGACCATCTCGGAGATCGTCTCGGCGACGCGGGGGTCATCCATGTCCAGTTCCGCGATGCTTCGCTGGTAGTTGGGGCTGCACCGGTCCGGTTCACGCGTCGTGTCGTACTCGGAGTTGGCCCACAGGCCGTGCTCGAGGTTGTCGATCCCCATCGCCGTCGCCTCACGGAAGCCCACCGAGCACAGGTGCGCCGTGACCTTCATCCCCTGCCGGTGCGCCTCGTCGATGATCGTCGCGAGCGCCTCGCGCGTGATCTGCGTGTAGGCCTTGATCCACTCCGCCCCCTCCGCGGCCCAGTAGCGCACGTACCGGCGCGCCGCCTCCTCGTCTCGAATCGCATACATCCCGAGATCCCGGAGGCGCTCGTCCGGTCCGGGGCTGATGACGTACGGGGCGGTGATGAGGATGCGGGGGCCCGGCGTCTCCCCCCGCTCGATCGCGCCCTTGAGCGAGATGTCCTGGTACGGGGAGACGCTTCCCGTCGTCCGCACGGTGGTGACCCCGGCCCCGAGATAGAGTCGCGGACCGGAGTACTGCATCTGCGACGCGCGGGGCGTGGACTGGTAGTAGAACATGTGGTTGTGGAGCCCGACCATCCCGGGCATGACCGAATGGCCTTCCAGGTCCAGCCGCTCGGCGCCCGACGGGACCTCGACCTCGCCCGTCGCGCCGACGCTCTCGATCCGGTTTGCGCGGATGACGATGGTCTGTCCCGAGCGTGCCGGTCCGCCGGTGCCGTCGAACAGGAGTACGTTCTCGAGCGCCACGACCGGCGCGGAGACGCTGAGATGGGATCGGACGTCATCGGAGAGGGCGTCGCGGTCCTGCGCCGCCGTCTGGCCGAGGCCGAAAAGGGGCGCCGCGAGCGCCGACAGGAAACCGCGACGAAGCCATGCGCCGCGAAGAGACGCGCCTTCGGGCATGATGTTCTCCTTGTGCCGGGTCGTGATCTTCCTCAGCGTAGACGCGGTCGGGAGGGCCGGAAAGACCTGAGCCCCCCGAGATGCCGTCGCTGACGCGGGAGGCCACATCGTGCGCGCTGCCAGAGCCCTGTTCGTCCTCGGTTGGATCATGGCCGTCTTCGCTCCCCTCGCCGCGCAGGAACGGTGGCTGGCGATCGAGGGGGGCACGGTCTTCGACGGCACGGGCGCCGTTCACGAGAACGCGACCGTGCTCGTCCGCGGCGACCGGGTCGAGCGCATCGGGCCGGCGGGACAGGTCGAGATCCCCGCCGGGGCCCGGCGCATCGATGCGAGCGGCAAGTTCCTAACGCCGGGGTTCATCGACCTCCACTTCCATTACTCCCCGGGCCCGCATGCCTCGATCGACGGGACGGGGACCGACGCGAACCCGGAACTGCCGCTCCTCTTCCTGGCTAACGGCGTCACCACCCTGCGGGAGATGGGGCAGTGGATCGCGGACAACGAGGACTGGCTCGGCACCGTGGAGGCGAGGGAGCTCCCGGCGCCGCGGCTTCTCTACTCCGGGCCGATCCTCGACGGGTTCAACACGGCCTATCCCACGATCTCGCGCGTCCTGCTGGACGAGGCGGACGCCCGGATGGCGGCGAACGAACTGATGGATCGAGGTGCGACGTCGCTGAAGGTGTATTTCCGGCTCTCGCTCGCGCAGGTCGCGGCCGTCATCGAGGAGGCCGACCGCCGCAACGTGCCGGTCCACGGCCACCTCGAGATCGTCGACCCCGTGGCCGCGATACGGCTGGGGCTGGACGGGATCGAGCACACGAGGTCCCTGGGCCGGGCCCTCGTCGCGCCGAAGCAGGCGGAAGAGTTCCGGCAGGCAGTGCTGCGCGAGAGCATCCACCGAGGCCAGGGGGGATTCGCCCTGTGGGCGGCGCTGGATCCCGCCGGGCCGCGCGCCGACGCGCTCATCGAACTCATGCTCGAACGGAATGTGAACCTGGACGGCACGCTGGCCGTCTTCGAGCCGGAGTTCGGCGAGGAGGGCCGCGACGTGCAGTGGGCAGCGATGCGGAACATGGCCGCGCTCACGGTGCGCTACGCGAAGGCCGGCGGTCCCGTCACCATGGGATCTCACGGCCTCGTCGCGAACGCGCCGCCAGGGCTCGCCTTCCAGCGCGAGATGGAGTCCCACGTGGAGGCCGGCATGACGCCGTCGGAGACGCTGATCGCCGCAACTCGGGCAGGCGCAGAAGCGCTCCGACTGTCCGACCGGGGCACGCTGGCGCACGGCATGCTGGCCGACATCGTGCTGTTCGACGCCAGTCCGCTCGAGAACATCGCCAACGCGCGCCGCGTGCACGCCGTGATCCTCGCCGGCGAGGTGCTCGATCGCGACCGGCTGCTCGCCACCGCGGGGGGCCTGGTCCCCTGATCCCAGGTGATGTCCTACGGAGGAGACGGAACCACGCGCGCGTGGTCGCCTTCCACCTAACCGTGCATTCGGGGGTGTAGATTGTCATTCCGATTGACAATCCGCACCCCCGTTTCGAGGGTTCGGTGGATCATGCCAAGGGCCGTCATCCCCGCCCGCGGGTGATCCCCACTCGCGCGTGCGGGCGCGAGTTCTCCGTCTCTGGGCTACGCGATTACAACCTGAGGTGAAGACACGCGGCCGCCGGGTGGCTCACACCCATGCAAGGACTCGTCGAACCAAGGGTCACGAACGTCCTTGGCATCCAGGCCTGGCCTCCCCGCTAGACCTGGCCTCCCCGCGCGGGACCTTCGATGTGCACCGTGACGATGTCCGCGTCGTGATACTTCTGGTGCCTCACGGACGTGGCCAGGTGTTGCAGGATGCGGAGCGAAATTTCGTGCTCCTGCGGTTCCGCCGTGCCGTGGCTGGCCAGGACGGCGATCTGATCCTCGATGTTCCCGGCACCGCCTGCCGAGATGAACTCCAGTTCCGCACCGGTCTCCCACTTGCGGGCCACGACGCGCAGACGCCGGTCTTCTTCGCCTTCCTCCTCCTTCGCCTCCTCCAGCAGGAGCAGCAGCGTCTCCTCCGCCGCCTGCAGCAGCCGGTCGCTCATCTCCATGGGCCACTTGCGCCGGATCGAGAACTTGTCGAGAAGGTTCCGGATGGCGGGGAGCGCCTCCACGTTCAGCGTCGTCTCCACGCGCAGGGGCCGCGCGCCCGTGAACTCGAGCAACGCGGTGAGGAGGATCGCGACGAGGCCGCCCGCGGTCATCCCGTTCTCGAGCAGCGGCGCCAGCCCGGGACTCAGGTACTCGTTGAAGAGCGCGCCCTCCTGGAACGCGACGCCGGCCCAGAACGACACGCCGACGATCGCCGCCTTGCGATAGTCGATGCCGTCCTGGATCACGACCCGTGCCCCGATGACGAACAGGATCGCGATCAGCACGAACCCGTAGGCGGCGATGACCGGGTCCGGGATGGCGAGCACGATCGCCGCGATCTTGGGCAGGAACGCCAGCACGACGAAGGTCAGGCCGATGCACACGCCCACGCGGCGCGCGGCCACGCCGGTGATCTCGGCCAGCGAGATGCTCGACGAATAGGTCGTGTTGGGGACGGTGCTCAGCAGCCCCGAGAGCAGGTTGCCGAGCCCATCGGCGGCGACCGCGCCCTGCACCGCTCCGAAGTCGGTGGCTCGGCTGCGCCGCCAGGAGACGCGCTGAATGGCCACCGCGTCGCCCACCGTCTCGATCGCGCCGATCAGCGTCACGAACACGAAGGTCGGCAGCAGCGCCCAGAAGGCGGGGCCGAAGCTGAAGCCGAAGCCCGGCCAGCCGGCTGCGGGGAGACCGACCCAATCCGCGGCCGCCACGCGCTCGAAGTCGTAGATGCCGAACGACACGGCCGCGACACACCCGACGAAGATGCCGATCACGGGACCCCACAGCCGCATCACGCCGCTGGCCCGGAGCACGATGAGCAGCGTCGCGATCACGGTCGCGCCCGCCGTCACCGGCGCCGCCAGCGACGAGGCGCCCTCGGGGACCTGGCGCAGAAGATCGAACAGAAGCGGCATGATCGTGACGGCGATCAGCATGATCACGGTCCCCGCCACCACGGGGGTGATGATCCGCCTGAGAAGCGCGAGATGCCGCGAGAGCCCGAACTGGAAGAGGGATGAGGCGATGACCAGCGACGCGAGGAGGGCGGGACCGCCTTGGACGAGCGCCGTCACGGAGGCCGCGATGAACGCGCCCGATGTCCCCATGAGGAGGACGTACCCCGCGCCGATGCGCCCGATGCGCGCGGCCTGCACGGCCGTGGTCAGGCCGCTCACGATCAGGACCGCGAAGCTCCCCCACGACAGGTAGTCCTCGGAGCCGCCGGCCGCCCGCACCACGATCGCCACCGTGATGACGATGGCCGCGATCGTGAGCACGACGTACTGGAGCGCGAGACCGATGGCGATCCGGTAAGGGGGCGTCTCGTCGGGCTCGTACTGGATCGCGTTGTTGAAGTCGCGGGGTTCTGCAGCCATCGGTCACATCCATCGTTGGGGAACGGAGATGCCGAACGTACCGGCCCGAAGCTCAAACCGACGGCAGCAACCCGCAAGACGGGGACAGGCGCGTTAACTCGCACGTGGAGGATCGCGGAGGCGAAGGCGCGCCTGTCCGAGATCCTGCGCCTCGCCGACGAACAGGGGCCGCAACGTATCGGCGTTCGTAGGTCCTTCGTCGTGGTGTCCGAACGGCTGTGGCGGGAGAAGACTCCGTGCCGGCAACCGCTCGGCCGGTGGCCGATCGACCACATGCCTCGCGGGCTGGAGCTCGCGATTCCCCGGGAGCGCGGGTCCGCGCGTCCGATTCCCTTCGTTTGATCTCGGAACTGACAAGAAGAGTCCCCGCCCCGCCCGTGATCGCGTTTCTGTCCGAACGAGACGACCTCTGGCTGTCTGCGCTGGTGTTGAACGAACTGGATTTCGGCCTGCGCGTCCTGCCCCGCGGAAGCCGGCGAGACGAGCTTCGCGGCGTGCTGTCGGAGTTGATCCGGCGCTACGGGGACCGTGTTCTTCCCGTGGACGAGAAGGCCTGTCCGTGGCTACGAGAAACGTGACGGATTTCGACGGGCTCGAAGTCGTCCTCACGAACCCGTGGGACTACCGCTGACCCGATCCGCCTCTGGTGCGGTCGACGCCATGCATTGCTCGGCCCGGCCCACGACCATGTCACCGAATCGCGAGAGCGCCTCCACGTCCAACCCCGGCACGGTTAACTCTTGCGCTACGTCCTGCGCCTTCCGGATCACCGACTCCCCGAGTTCGGCGACCCTCCTTCGGATGAGCGGGAGTCCCAGCGTCATTTCCTGGGCAAAGGCCTTCCAACGGTGGGAGTCCATCTCGGCGAGTCTGGCGCACCCTCCGATAGGCATGGCAAGCGCGCGCGACAGTTCCGGGTACTCGGTCGTCATGACGAGGTCGTAGAGCGGGGCGAGACGAGGTCCGGCGGCATCATACAGGAGTGAGAAGTTCTTCCCGTGCGCGTCGGCGTTGCCGATGATCAGGTTGAAGATCGTGGCGTCGAGGAGCCTGAGAACGTCGACGGCGGGGCGGAGGGCAACCTGCCGCAGAAGCCCGAAGCCATCCCTCAGACCCGGACCGCCCTCACCCGCGTATTTGGCTTCGGGGGGTATCCCGAGTGCCTGGCAGAAATCCTCCTGATGGACGCGGCGGACTCGACCGTCCGTACCCGTCGACCGATCGTACCGCGCGACCAGCAGAAACGTTCGGTCCCCCACTCTTCGCGGCTCCACGGATGCGACGTCCAGGCCCACCGACCGCGCGAGCCGCATGGCGAAGGCTTCGTTCTCCGTCGTGTGGGGGAAGTCGGGGATCGCCGGTTTCAGGATGTGGGTCGTGGGCTGCCCCGGCGCCGGAGGAGCGATCCGACCGTCGACCGTGACGACGGGCAGTTTCGATTGAGCGCCAGCGAGCGACAGACGAAGGCCTGCCTCGCCGGCGAGCAGGGGACGCCACGGCAGCCTGTCGAGCACCTCGATCAGTGCCGCGTCGTCAAGCGGTTGAGGCGAATAGCCCGATTCGAGATCGGTCGGCGATTCCCCGGGCGGCAACAGTTGGAGGGCTCCCGCCACGTCACCGCCGAGACGATCGAGAAGGGCGAAGTCGTTCAGGGGGGAGACGCCCAGCGACCGCGCCACGCGATCCCGCTGGGTCTCCTCCGGCAGGAGGCCGGCGAAGAACGGGCGGCATTCGCGGCGGGAGTACTGCTCGGCGCGCTTGGGGAGCGATGCGGACAGCGCCGGGGCCCGGTCGTCCCGCAGCCAGTCCTCCGCGTACGCAAACTCCAGGGCGGCGGGCCGGGGCTGCCTCAAACGGCCGACGAGCCGCCCATCCCACCAGATGTCGAGGACTCGGTTCACGAGTCGCGAATGCCGACCGGTGCAGTCGCGTCAGTCTCGGGTGGGGGAACGATCTCGACGGAACAGCCGAGCGCCGCCAGCACCTGAAGGACCTTTCCGATCTGCGCGGTCGGTTTTCCCGCTTCAAGGTCTACGATGAAGCGCAGACCCACTCCCGCGACACCCGCAAGCTCATGCTGGCGCAGTTCCGCGTTCTTGCGCGCGGTACGGACGATTTCGCCGATATCTGAAGGTGTGACGGTTCGTTTTCTCATGATATTCCCGATCGGGAATATCGGGTGTCTCCAAGCTGCCTGTCAACCGCATTTTTCCCGATCGGGAATATTATCGGGCAGGCGGAACTAACGTGAAGCAGAATTTCCCGATCGGGAACACGGAGGAGAGAAAGCGTCGTATCGCAGATTTCGTAATGCCAAAAGCGGGCGACCGGGGTCGAACCGGCGACCTTCAGCTTGGAAGGCTGACGCTCTGCCAACTGAGCTACGCCCGCGAGGCCGTCAAATCTGGCGACCGGGCCCCGCGACGGGCAAGTTTCGGGCCGCACGGGACGAGGAATCGAGGAGGGTGATCCAGTGAGCGTTCGACATGTGTCGGAGTTCGGGCTGACGCCGGTCGCCGCCGGGTCGGGGACCGAAACGCAAGTTCTCATCGGGCCGGATCAGGGGCCGAACTTCGCGCTGCGCCGCTTCGTCATGCAGCCCGGCGGCGGGATGCCGCGGCACACGAACGCGGTCGAGCACGAGCAGTACGTGCTCCGGGGACAGGCGCGCGTGTCGATCGGAGACGAAACGCACGACGTGAAGGCCGGAGACGTCGTCTACATCCCGGCAGGGACGCCGCACTCCTACGACGCGGTCGGCGACGAACCCTTCGAGTTCCTGTGTGCCGTGCCGAACCGGCCCGACAGCATCGAACTCGTCGACTGCTGATCCCCGGACAGCTCCCGCTTCACCGCCCTCGACGCTCAGGCGGGGTTCTGGCACGGGCTGCTACGCGGTAAGCACGACCCTCCCCACCACCCGGCCCGCCTCCAGGTCGCGCAGGCTCGCTTCCGCTTCCGCCATGGGCCGCGTCGCGTAGGGAATCGGGTCGACGCGCCCGGCGCGGACGAGTTCCATCAACTCCGCCATCTCGGCAAGGCTCCCCAGATCGGACCCCTCCAGGGTGAGATCCTTGAGCACGAGCAGAGGGAGAGGGACGGAGAGCGAGCCGCCAAGCAGGCCTACCACCACGAGGCTTCCGCTCTTTGCGACCGTCCTGAAGCCGAGCGCGGTCGACGCTGAAGAGCCGGCGAAGTCGACGACCGCGGCGCAGCCGCCGTTCGTGAGCTTCTTCAGTTGCCGGGACGCGTCGTCCTGGCGGGCGTCCACGACGTGCGCGGCCCCCGCCCGCCGCGCCGCTTCGAGCTTCGCGTCGTCGACCTCGACCACGATGAGTTCGGCATCGAAGAGCGCTTTCGCGAGCTGGATGCCGGCGAAGCCGACGCCGCCGGCCCCGATGACGACGAGCTGATCCTCGAGCCGGCGTTCCGCCTTGCGGAGCGCGCTATAGGCGGTGAGGCCGGAGCAGGCGTACGTGCCGGCCAGTTCGGGCGCGACGTCTCCGAAGTCGAAGAGATAGCGCGGGTGCGGGACGATGACGTGGTCCGCGAAGCCGCCGTCGAGGTGCGTGCCGAGGGCGCGAGGGCGGTGGCAGAGATGCTCCCGGTCGGCATCGCAGAACTCGCAGGCGCTGCACCCGATCCACGGGAAGACGACGCGGCGCTCGCCGATGGAGACGCCGTCGGCATCGGGCCCGGCCGCGGCGACCTCGCCGACGATCTCGTGGCCCAGTGTAAAGGGCAGTTCACGCACGGCCCGGACGTCCAGCTGTCGGCCGCCGCCCATCTCGAAGTAGCCCTGCCACAGGTGCAGATCGCTGTGGCAGAGGCCACAGGCGTGAACGCGCACGAGCACCTCGGTGCCCGTTGGTTCGGGGGTCGGCCGCTCCGCCGGTTCGAGCGGCCCGCCGTATTCGCGGAACTGGTAGCTCTTCATCGCCTTCCTCGGTGTCGTGTCACGACCTTCATTGTCGTGCCAGGACCTTCGCGAACGCGTCCACGACATCCTGCATCTGGGCGGCCCCCGCAAGCAGCACCTCGTGCTTGATCCAGACCGTCGTGCGGCACAGCACCTCGCAGACCGGGAACCCCCGCTCGAGCGGTGTGGTGTAGCCGGGGTGCGCGGGGATCCCCTCGGCGCGGAGCGCCTCGATCACGCGGTGTTTGTCGAGGCTCTTGTCGCGTGGGTCGGCCGCCGGCCGGGATTCTTCGATCCGGACCATGAAGATGTGGCAGCCGTGCGCGGTGATGCGCGGGTCCGGGTCCGGCGTTCGCAGACCGTCCATCTCGGCGAGACCCTTCGCGAGCGCGTCCATGGCCTGCCGGCGGATGGCCTGCTCGGCGGGGAGCCGCTCGAGGCCGGACAGCAGCAGGGCCGCCTGGAACTCGGTCATGCGGAGGTTGAGGCCGTCCGGCGCGTGCGCGTGCGGGGAGCCCGTCGGGTCGCGGCCGCAGTCGTGCCACGACCACGCGCGGCGGTACAGCGCCTCATCATCGGTGAGAACCATCCCGCCCTCGCCGGCGGTGAGGTTCTTGCTCGACTGGAAGCTGAAGGCGCCCGCATCGCCGAGCGTGCCGACCGCGCGGCCGCGCCAGCCCGCGAGCCATGCCTGCGCGGCGTCCTCGACGACCCGGAGGCCGCGCCGCGCCGCGATCTCGTTGACGCGATCCATGTCCGCCGGGCGCCCGCCGATATGAACGGGCAGGATCGCCGTCGTGCGCTCCGTGACCGCGGCCTCGATCCGCTCCGGGTCCAGGTTGTGCGTGCCCGGCTCGACGTCGACGAAGACGGGGACGGCGCCCAGCGACCGGACGGCGTGGGCCGTCGCCGCGAAGCTGTACGGACTCGTGATGACCTCGTCGCCGGGCTGCACCCCGGCAGCGACGAGGGCGGCCTGCAGCGCCATCGTGCCGTTGCAGCAGGCCACGGCGTACCGGGCGCCGTGCAGCGCGGCGAAGCGGGCCTCGAGCTTCGGGACGGCGTCGCCGCCCAGCCCCCAGCGGCCGGACTCAAGCACTTCGGTCAGCGCGCGCCGTTCCGCCGCCCCGGAGCGCGGCCACGCGGGCCACGGCGCCGTGCGGACCGGGGTGCCGCCATCGATCGCCAGCCGACCCGTCATGCGCTCCTCGGCGCGATTCGTGGCACGGCTCGCAGTGCGTGGCTCAGGAGACGGCGCGCGGCCGGGTCCGGGTGATGACGGCGGGGACGCCCGAGTCGCGCGCGAGCTGGTTGAACGCGTCGAGCATCTCGCCGAGCACCCGAACGAGCGCGGCCTCCTCCACCATCCACTCGGCCTCCAGATCGCCCCATCGCTCCAGCACGCCGGCCCGAGGGGGAAGATCCGAGCCGTCCACCTCACCCATGAGCGCGGTCAACTGCATGTTCAACAGCCCCTCGTAGGCGACCATGTCCTGCTGCGCCGCACGCCGCTTCTGGAACAGGCGGTCCTCCAGCACCGTGATCGAATCCGCGAGGGCCGTCCCCGCCGCTTCGAGCGCCTCGGCCCCCGAGAGTCCGGCGTCCGTCGCCTGCCCGACGACCGCGTTCACCTGCGCGCGCACGTCCCGGATGTCGTTCACGCCGTTATGGAGCCCCACGATCGCCCCGAACACCGACTCCAGGAAGCGTCCGTTGGCTGCGAAGTCGGTCGCCGAGGCGGGGATTCGCGGGTCCCCGCGCACCTCGAACGATTGCGTCTGCGGCGGCGCGTCTCCTGCCGTCAGCCGGGCACCGTACGTCCCGGGCATCACGCGATACCCCGGCGCGTCCCCGAAGAAGGAGTAGGATTCCGCGACCCGCGGGCCGCTCTCCACGCGCAAGTCCCAGAACACCCGGTTGTGCCCGGGGGCGGCGGGCGCGCGGGAGTGGCGGACCCCCGAGGCCGTCATCGCCGTGTCCGTCGTGAAGGTGCGGATCACCTCGCCTTCCGCGTCGAGGATCTCCAGCACGATGGAGACGCCCTCCGACGCCGCGGATTCCGCAGACGCCTCCGAACCGTCCTCCGGAGCCTCCGCTCCCGGTGCCGCGGCGATCACGTAGTCGATGGCGACGCCCGGCGGCTTGTTCTGCCCCGTGGTCGTCGGACCGACCGGACCCCCGAGTCCCTGACTCACGCGGTACGCCGCGGCGGGCGCGTAGAGATGGTGGGCGCCCGCGGACGCGGCGGACACGGCGTCGGCCCGCTGGCGTAGCGGCGAAAGATCGTCGAGCACCCAGAAGCCGCGTCCCTGCGTCGCCACGGCGAGATCCCCCGCCTGCACCTGCAGGTCCGTGATCTGCGTGAGCGGCATGTTCAGATCCAGACTCCGCCACGAGGCGCCGTCATCGAAACTCACGTACATCCCGAGTTCGGTACCGGCGTAGAGCAGGCCCCGCCGCTCGGGGTCCTCGCGCACGACGCGGGCCCAGGCCTCCGGCTTGTCCGCGGCGATCCCGGCATCGATGCGCGCCCAGCTCTCCCCGTAGTCCGTCGTCCTGTAGATGTACGGCGCGAAGTCGTTGAACTTGTAGCGGCTGAGCGTGATGTAGGCTCCGCCCGGCTCGTGCGGCGACGGATCGAGCGAGTTCACCATCCCCTCGGGCATCCCGCCCGGCGTGACGTCGGTCCACGTCTCTCCGTTGTCGCGCGTAAGGTGAACGAGGCCGTCGTCCGCTCCCACCCAGATCGTCCCGGCCTCCAGCGAGGATTCAGCCATCGTCATGATCGTGTTGTAGACCTCGCCCCCCGCCGCCTCGTTCGTGAACGGCCCGCCCGCCGCGACGTGCTTCTCCGGCTCGTTCCGGGTGAGATCGGGCGAGATCTCCTCCCACGTCACCCCGCGGTCGCGCGACCGCAGCAGGTGCTGCGCTCCGTGGTAGATCACCTCGGGATCGTGCGGCGACACGACGGCCGGCCCGTTCCAGTTCCAGCGGTAGCGCATGTCCTCGGCGTCCATCCCGAGTTGGAACTGCGGGTACGCCTGCACGCTGCGCGTGGAGCCGAGTTCCGTGTCCAGCTCCGTGATGATCCCCTGGATCGAGGTCGCGTACAGGTAGCGCGGGTTGTCGGGATCGAAGGCGACCCAGGCCGATTCCCCGCCCCCCGCGTCGATCCAGTCCTTCCAGCCGAGGCCGCCCCCGTGCGTGGCCCAGCCCAGCATGCCCACGCTCGTGTTGTCCTGCTGTCCCCCGTACATGCGGTACGGGAACCGGTTGTCCACCGCGAGCCGGTAGATCTGCGCCGTGGACTGGTTCTCCTGCGTGGACCAGGTCTCGCCCCCGTTGAAGGTGACCGTCCCTCCCCCGTCGTTGGCGGAGAGCATGACCCGGCTGTCGAAGGGGTTGATCCACAGGTCGTGGTGGTCGACGTGCGGCGTCTGGATTGTCGCCCACGTGCGGCCCCCGTCGATCGACTTGAGGAAGGGCGAGTTCATCACGTAGACGGTCTCGCGGTCCAGGGGATCGGCGTAGATCTCGATGTAGTACCAGGCCCGTCCCCGGAGCTGGCGCTCGGAACTCGCCAGCGTCCAGCTCTTCCCCCCGTCATCGGAGCGGTACACCCCGTCCACATCCTCGTCCGCCTCGACCAGCGCCCATACCCGATCCGGGTCCGCGGGGGAGACGTCGATCGCCGTCTTCCCCATGAGATCGGGCAGGCCCGCGTTGATCTCCTCCCACGTGTCTCCGCCGTCCGTCGACTTCCAGAAGCCGGAGCCGGGCCCCCCGCTGCGGATGTACCACGGCTCGCGGTCGTGGTCCCACATGGAGGCGTAGAGGATGCGCGGGTTCGTGCGGTCCATCGCGAGGTCCGAGGCCCCCGTGTTCTCGTCCACGTGGAGGACGAGTTCCCAGTTCTCTCCTCCGTCCGCCGAGCGATAGATGCCGCGCTCCGGCGTGGGCGCGAAGGGCGATCCCTGGGCGGCGACGTAGACGAGATCCGGGTTCTCCGGGTGGATCCGAATGCGGGAGATCACGCGGGTGGGGGCGAGGCCCATGTGCGTCCATGTGCGGCCCGCATCCGTCGAGCGGTAGACGCCGTCGCCGTGGGAAGTCGTCACGCCGCGGATGGAGTGCTCGCCCATCCCGACGTAGACGACGTTGGGATCCGACTCGGAGACGGCCACGGCTCCGACGGAGGAGGAGGCGACGAAGCCGTCCGTGATGGGGCCCCAGCTGATCCCGCCATCGGAGGTCTTCCACACGCCGCCGCCGGCCGTGCCCATGTAGTAGGTGAGCCGGTCGTCGGGCACCCCGGCCGCGGCCACGGCCCGCCCGCCGCGGAACGGCCCCACGTTGCGCCACCGCATCGACCCGTAGAGCGCGGTTTCGGGGTTGCCCTCCGCCGCCTGTGCCTGAACGAGAACCGTCGAGTGCGGCGGAGTCGCCCCGGACCCGCCCGGGACGGCGGCGCGCACGCCGTCCGGGAGGCTTGCCGCCGCGAGCGCGAGGATCAGCGCCGGGAGCGGGGCCGGTGAGGCCGGACACCGCGACGGCGCGCGGCGCGGGGACAAGGGCATTGCAATCGATGGGATCCACTTGATTGACACCATGACGCGAACCTCCTCGGCGGCGACCGAACCCGGCGGACGGCCGAACCTCGCCGGGGCAGGAACGTTTGGATTGTTTCGGCGGTATGGAACCGATCGAGCCGGAGGTTTCGGCGCAACGATGGTCCACGCAACTTTTTTATGCGGCCACGGTCAATTGATTGGCATCTACGTGTTGTCGCTCGACGGTATCCGTCAGCGCCCCCCGGCGGTCCCCGGGCTGCGGGGGGGGCGCCGCCCGCCCCCTGAAGCGGAGGTCCCATGCGCGTGCTGCTGAAGCGTTTCGCCGGGCGTTTCGCCATCACGATGTCGCTGGTCGTGCTGGAGGCGGTCGGCTGGATCCTGTTCCCGCTCTTCATCGGGCGGGCCATCGACAGTGTGCTCGCGGACTCGACGCGCGGCCTCTACGAATTCGGCGCGCTCGGCATCGCGACCATGCTCATCGCCATCGTCCGGCGCCTCGTCGACAGTCGCGCGTACGCGAGGATCTACGTGGGCCTGGGCGAGGAGATGGTCGGTGCCGATGAGGAGAGCGATACGTCGATCCGAACCGCGCGTCTCGGCATGCTCCGGGAGGTCGTCGAGTTCTTCGAGAACTCCCTGCCCGCGCTCGTCAACAGCCTGATCGGGCTCGGCGGCACCGTGCTGATCCTGTGGCTGCTCAACGTCCCCGTCTTTCTCGGGTGCCTCCTGGTCGCCGTCGCCACGGTGACGCTCTACGCCCTCACCGGACGGCTGACGACCCGCTACAACGAGGGGTTCAACGACCAGTACGAGCGGCAGGTCGACGCCGTGCACAGCGGCGATCCCCGGCGGCTGGGCGAGCACCTGCGCGCCATGATGCGCTGGAACATCCGGCTCTCCGACCTCGAGGCCGGCACCTTCGGCCTGAACTGGGTGTTCATGACCGGCCTCCTGGTCTTCGCGGTGGCCTCGGCGGCGGAACAGACGCTCGAGTATGGAGCGGTGTTCGCCATCGTCATGTACGTGTTCCAGTTCGTGGAGTCGATGCTGGGGATCCCGCTCTACTACCAGCAGTGGCTCCGCCTTCGTGAAATCTCGGGCCGGCTGGCCGGGTTCGGCGTCGAGGCGGGCGCCGCCGCCTAGGCGGGAAACTCAGTCGCGGCGGATGGCCTGGCCGGGCAGGGCGTCTTCGATGAGTTCGGCGTCGCGGACGACGAACGTGCCGCTGACGATGACGTGCTCGATCCCGCCGGACGGCTGCGTGGGCGCCTCGAAGGTCGCGTTGTCGATGACCGTGTCGGGGTCGAAGACCGCGATGTCCGCGTCCGCCCCGACCCGGATCCGGCCCTTGTCCGCCATCTGCGGCACGTAACCCTCGAGCCTCTGCGCCGGCATCAGGGTCATCTTCCGGATCGCATCCATGAGCGTGAGGAGGCCTTCCTCGCGCACGTAGCGGCCGAGAACGCGAGCGAAGGTGCCGGCCCCGCGCGGGTGGCCGTTGCCATCCAGGAACGGGACGCCGTCGCTCGCCACCATCACGAGGGGGTGGGCGAGCGCGAGTTCGAACATCTCCTGCGGGATGATGTGCGCGATGATCCGGCCGCCCGTCTCGCGCCGCTCGTCGAACGTCTCCTCCGTGAGGCGCTCGCCGGTCGCATCCCATTCGATGTCGCTGTAATCGGACCCGAACCGCTCGCGCCAGCCGGGGTCGAAGATCGCGGCCCGGATGTCGGTGGAGGCGGCCGTGTAGGGATAGACCTCCGTCGTCACGTCCAATCCCCGCTCCTGCGCTCCCTCGATCATGCTCAGGAGCGTCGGCACCTGCCCGAGGCCGCTCGATCCGATGTGGACGATGTGCACGCCCGCGCCGGTCGTCGCCGCGTTCGCGATCATCTCGTGTACGGCCTCGATCGAGCTTCCCGGCTCGACCATCCCGGCGTAGCGGATGTGGACAAAGTTCGTCACGCCTTCTTCCGCCGCGAGCTGGAACATCCGGTGGATCTCCTCGCGCCGGGCCCCGGGCGTGTACTGGATGCCGTAGCCGATCCCGAGCGCGCCGCGTCCCAGTTCTTCGCGCAGCCGGTTCTCCATCACCACGACCTGCTCGAGACCGGCCGCCAGCCGGACCGCTTCCTCCTGCCCGCCGAGGGCGAGTCGGCGGGCCGCCCCATGCGAGGCCGTAGCGCCGTAGTGGATGACTGCCTGTCCCTCGCGTCGCGCGTACCACTCCTCGACATCTCCGGTGCCGCTCTCCAGCTCGAGCGCGGTCGTGACCCCGTCCCGTGCCTGAAGCCGGCTCGAGTAGCGATTCTGGCCGTGGGCGTGGAGGTCGATGAACCCCGGCGCCACGACGAGACCGGACACGTCGACCACCGTCTCGCCGTCCAGCGGAGACTCGGAAATCGCGGCGATCGTCCCGTCGCGGATCCCGACGTGGCGCACCGCGTCGAGACCGGATTCGGGGTCCATCACGCGACCGCCGGAGAGCACGAGGTCGTAGCTCTGGGCCGCCGCCCCGACGCCTGTCGAGACCAGCGCGGCGGCAACGGCGATCAGCGTTCCGAGTCTGATGGCGAGGATCCGTTTCATCCGAGCAGCCCCGGAAGCATGCGCGCGACCCAAAGTCCGAGGAAGGTGCCCACGGCGTTGCCCAGCGACCCGATCAGGACGGCGGGAAGCACCAGATCACCGCGCCCGAGGCTGCGCGCCAGCGCGAGTGCGGAGGTGCCGCCGCCGACGTTCGCCTGCGAGGCCACGGCCGCGATATCCACGTCGAGCCGGAGGAGGCGGGCCGCGCCGAAGGTCACGAATCCGTGCACGACGATGATCGTGAAGGCGAAGACGAGGAGCGCGAGACCGAGCGGGCCGATGTCGGCCAGCGCCCGCACGTCGCAGTGGGCCCCGATCACGCACAGGAAGAGGTAGACGGAGAACAGGCCGAGCGTCCGGCTCCCCGACAGGTCCGTGATGGCCCGGAACTGGGCGAGGACGAGGGCGATCACGGTGAGGATCAGGATGTCCGGAATCGGGAACCCCATGGCGGCGGTCCATGCCTCCAGCCGCTGTGAAGTCCACAGCGTTCCGAAACCGATCGCGAGGACGAGGGCGAGATCGACCGGGTGTATGCGCTCGGTGTCCTCGTCGATTCCGAGGTCCGGAGCCCGGTTGTCGGCACCCGGCACCGCGTCGGCGAGCCCACCCCAACTCCAGCCGGACTTCGGCCAGTGCGGCCGCAGCCAGCGGGGGATCGCGATCGTCGCTGCCATCCACACGGTCGTCATGATCGAGTCCACGGCCGAGGCCCCGCCGAACAGCACCCCTTCGCGCATGACGTCGTACCTGAGCGCCACCGCGTTGAAGTTCACGCTGCCGCCCGTGTAGGTGCCCGTGAACATTCCGCCCAGCGGCCCGAACAGGGGACCGATCCGCTCCGGCCCGTCCACGAGGGCCATGCCCGCGACCACGCCGGCCACGGTCCCCAGCGACCCGATGAGAAAGAGCGTGATGATCGGCAGCCCGGCGCGGAGGATGTCGCGCAGGTTGACCTTCAGGAGGAGCCACACGATCGCGAGCGGGGCGACCGTGCGGAAGATCGCGTCGTAGGCCGGGACCGGCTCCGCCTCGGTCGAGGAGGTCGGAAGCAGGCCGAAGTTCGCGATGATCGCGGTGAAGATGATGACCATCAGCGCGGTGCCGCCGTGCCGCAGGAAGGTCCGGCGCACGAGCCACTCCGTCCCCGCGATGACGAGGCACAACGCGGCGACGATATAGAGCGTCTGCGCGGTCACGCCGGGACCCGGTCGGCGATCGGACGTACAGTCACCGGCGGTTCAGTCGCCGGCATAGAGCGACTCCGCCTTCACCGCGGAGGTCGTGATGCCCTTGATGAAGGCGGAGGAGAACCCGCGGTGTTCCATCTCGTTGAGGCCGGCGATCGTGCAGCCGCGCGGCGTCGTCACGCTGTCGATCTCGCGTTCGGGGTGACGGCCCTGGTCCCGGACGAGGGCCGCGGCGCCGAGCGCGGTCTGGGCTGCCATGCGGAGCGCCTCTTCGGGGTGGAAGCCGATCTCGATGCCGCCCTGGCAGGCGGCCCGCACCGCCCGCAGGAAGAACGCCACGCCACAGGCGCAGAGGGCCGTGGCGGGCACCATGTGCTCCTCCTCCACGACGAGCGTGGCGCCGACCGCACGGAACAACTCCGCCACCCGGTCGAGGGCCCCGGCGTGGGCGGGTTCCGCCGCGAGACACGTCATCGACTCGCGCAGCGCGACCGCGGTGTTGGGCATGGCGCGCACGATCGCCACGTCGGGGCCCACGTGCCGGCGAATCGCCGCGATCGACGCCCCCGAGACGACGGACACGAGGAGGTGGCGCCCGGCGTCCACGTGCGGGGCGATCTCCATCAGCACCGCGTCGAGGGCCTGCGGCTGGACCGCGACGATCACCGTGTCGCAGGCGGCCACGGCGCCCGGATTGTCGGACGACACCGGGAACCCCCGTTTCGCGAGATCCGCCACCCGCTGCGTGTGGCGGCGCGTGACGTGGACCTCGCCGGGAGCGTGCGAGCCCGCGGCCACGAGCCCCTCGGCGATGGCGCGCCCGATATTCCCCGCGCCCAGGATGGCGACGCTGGCGGAAGATTTCGAGTGGCGCATATCGAAGCCCCTTCGCGTGTTTCGGAAGTGAGGTCTGCGCCGGACCGGTGGCGGCCGAGCCCGGCGACCCGTGGCAAATCCGCGCTGCCGGCGCGGGGCGCATTGTCGCCCGCGGGCCGCACGACCCGCAAGGCGTTGCCGCCCGAGCGGCGCGGCGATGTCGCCGGACCCGGCCAACACCGCGACATTGGCGGTGTCCCTGCAGAGAACGGAGGACGGAAGATGGATCGTCGGATGGCGGAGTACGAAGCGAAGAAGCAGACGCCGCTCGTGGCGTACATCCTCCTCGTGGTGTTCGGGGTGGTGGGTGCCCACAACTTCTATCTCGGACGACGCGGACAGGCGCTGGCCCAGCGGGTCGCCAGAGGCCGGAATCCCAACAGGAAATCTTCTAACTACATACAGGGCTGCACGATCTGCGTTTCCTGCCTTAGTTCTGGACCTTGCTGGACCGAGCCGCTAGAGCGGGAAAACCGGGGTTGGATGGCGGGACTTCCGCGCCCGCTCCGCCTCTTCGCCGAAGGTTCCTGAGACTCCCTCCTCGCCCTGTACCTTGAAAGCCATGCCGTCGGCACAGTGACGGCGATCCGACCTGTTTGAGCACCCCGACGAGATCCTTCAACCATGGCCTGACACCCGCTGTTCATCGGGTGCATGGTCCCTGCACTGAGCGCCATCCATCGCTACCTTTGTCCCCATGGGATCTCATCTCCGCTCCTTGGCTTCTCGACCGAGGCTTGCCTCCCCGGCGGGCTGCTTCGCTGAGGTGGACCGCACTGATCATCGAGTTGGTCTGCCAGATAGGCATGTCGCTCGCGTCCTCGCTCTCGCCACAGCGGCGTTGGTGGCCTTCACGGCCTGCGGAGACGACCCGATGACACCGGCCGTACCGGACCCACCCGTTCCCACGACGGTGGCGATTTCACCCACATCGGCGGCATTCCATTCAATCAGCGACAGCCTACGAATGATCGCTACGGTGAGCGACCAGTACGGCCAGGAGATGCCCAATGTCGCTGTCGCGTGGAACAGCGGCGATACGTCCGTCGCCACCGTGACGGAAGGGCTCGTTACCGCAGTGGGCAACGGCAGCGCGACCGTGACCGCCACGGCCGGGTCGGCGACGGCCAGCGCGGAGGTGGCAGTGGAACAGTCGGTTGCCGAACTGGCCGTGTCCCCGGCTGCACATACGCTGGTCGCTATCGGTGATACGGTTCGGTTTGCGGCGGAGGCGTGGGATGGGAACGGGCATGTCGTGACGGGCGCGGAGTTCATGTGGTCGTCGGATGACGAGTCGGTCGTTACCGTGGACGCTCAAGGGCTGGCGACGGCGGCGGTGAACGGAAGCGCACGGGTGACGGCAACATCCGCGTCTCAGTCGGCGATTGCCGAGGTGACTGCGGATCAGGAAGTGGCGGAGGTGAGCGTGTCGCGGCAAACAGCCATCTTGGAGGCATTCGGGGACACCGTGCGGCTGTCGGCGGAGGCGGTGAACGCGAACGGCCATACGGTGGCGGGGATGGCGTTCACATGGATGTCTGGCGACACGCTGGTCGTCATAGTGGACAGCGTAGGTCTCGTGACGGCTGTGGGAAACGGGGAGGCGGGGATCACCGCAGCGTCGGGCGCGGTGTCGGGGACGGCGACTGTGACGGTCGCTCAACAGCCGGGCTCGGTGGTCGTCACGCCCTCGACCGATACGCTGGTGGCGTTCGGGGATACGGTGCGGCTGTCGGCAGAAGCGATGGACGCGAACGGCCATACGGTCTCGGGGACGGCGTTCACTTGGGTATCCGGGGACACCTTAATCGCCGTGGTGGACGGCACAGGACTGGTGACGGCCTTGGGAAACGGAGTCACTACGGTTACCGCCGCCTCGGGCGGGGCGCTCGGCGATGCGATGTTAGCCGTGATCCAGTCGCCGGAGTCGGTCATCGTGACCCCGCCTGCGGACTCTATCGCGCCGCAGGAAGTGGTGCGGCTCTCGGCCGAGGCGATGGACGCGAACGGCCATGCTCTAGTCGGCGCGAACTTCAGCTGGTCGTCAAGCGACGGTTCAGTGGCGACCGTCGACGCGTCCGGTTTAGTGTACGGTGTCGCAGAAGGCGCGGCTACAATCTCGGTCGAGGCGGGGAGCGCGCAGGGCACCGCGCAGATCACCGTGTTCAACCCGGATCGCGCGGCGTTGGTCGCGCTGTACGAAGCGACGGACGGGCGAAACTGGGTCAACAGGGAGAACTGGCTCACCGACGCGCCCATCGGTGACTGGTACGGCGTCGAAATGCTTGGTGATCGGGTTGGCTACCTAGACCTCAGACGCAATGGACTCACCGGCCAGCTACCTGCGCAACTGGGTACCCTATCTTGGCTACGTCTCCTACGCCTAGGCGGCAACGCCCTCACCGGAACGATTCCGCCTGAATTGGGCAATACGCGCCTGCGAGTACTCACCCTTGGCGACAACGAACTTACCGGCCCGATCCCTCGGGAACTAGGCAAGCTTGATCGCCTGATCTGGCTGATGCTAGACCATAACGCGCTCACCGGCCCGATCCCGGCCGAACTCGGCAACACGAGCTTGGAGGCTCTGTGGCTGAGCCGCAACAAGCTCACCGGCCCGCTCCCACCGGAGTTGGGCAAACTCAAGAGCCTCGATAGCTTCCTCCTTGACGTCAACCCCGGCCTCCGGGGAGAGATCCCGCCCGAAGTACTGGCGTTGCCCTTGGAAAAGCACTTCGATTCGTATGCTACTGGCCTTTGCGTACCCCGTACCGGCGACTTTGACTCGTACGTTAGGAGGGATAACTGGATCGGCTACGCCTGCGGTGAAACAGAACCGGGCTTTCAGATCGAGTTGGTATTCTACCCGGATGTTCCCAGCCAAATCCGCGAAGCTATGTACTCCCAAGCGGAGTATTGGATGGAAATACTCCGGGACACGGAAGCTCCCGACCTTTTTGGCGTACGGCGCTACCACAGCCCGGACTGGGATCATCATAACCCACCGGAGGTATTCGACGACATCCCGCACGTTTTCGACGACATCGTCGTCATAGTCTGGCTCGCCGAAGTAACCGGAGCCGCATTTGACGGGATAACCGACCTCTTTCGGCATCGCATCCCATACCAAGGCGGTGTGTCGTTCCGCGCGACGGATGCTACGAACACGCGTTGGCTTGATCTCATCGCGCGCAACCAGTTGGGGCACACCCTCGGGATCGGGTCGCTTTGGGATATCCGCGGCCTTCTGAAGAACAAGAGTAGGGCGGGCGAGGTGCGCGACACCTATGTCGTCTCGCCGCTCGCGCAGGAAGCCTTTGATGCGGCTGGTGGCGCGAGCTACAAGGGGCCGAAGGTGCCCGTGCACCAGCACGGTGGCGGCCGGAACTCGAACTGGCGGGCTGATGTGTTCGGGTCCGAACTCATGTCATGGGGCTGGAGCGACCACGTTCCCACGAGCGCGGTGACGTTGCAGGCGCTCGCGGATCTCGGCTACAAGGTCGATCTGAGCCTCGCCGACCCGTATACCCTTCCCGAGACCGCTGCCGCAGCTGCTCTCGGGGCGGACGAGCCGACACTTGACTTGCGTTGGGGGGCCCCGTCCACGGTTGTGGTTTGCCGTCCACAAGACGATCTCCTGCGGGAACTGGAGATCCTACGCCCCGGACTGCCCCGCCTTCGCCATGCCCGTTTCCGTCCGTGTCAATCGGCACAGGCTACACCCCCGGCGCCGAGGAGCTTTCCGGTGCCCTTGAACTCCTCGAAGATCCAATTGTCCCGGCCTCCAGACAGCTAGAATGGCGAAGCGACTGGCCGCCGCTGTCGTGGCCCCGGCAGCCCGGGAAACGGCGGTGTGGGTACTGCGGGAAAGCTCTATGTGGGGCCGTCCCCGGGAGGAAACCGTATGCCTCACCTGCGACATCCGGGAGCGGGCGGTTCGGGGCGAGCACCCGGCAGCCATCGCGATTCGCTTCGGTATCCCCCGATTCCTCGTGGAGGCTGTGCTTGAAGGCGATGCTCACCCGACCCATACCCCTCGGAGGTAGGCGATCGTCCATCCTGGGCGATCCCAGAGCCCACAGATACGCCGAAATCGCTCCAGATCGGTTGTTTCGACCGATCCGCATGGCGAAGGCCGGAGAAGTCACGGCTCACCGCTCGAACCCTTCCCCGCCGCGCTCGGGGCCTTGGGACCGGGGAGGGCGTGGCACAACAGTGCGGGTGATGGTCCGTCCGGGCT